>CBJMBI010000217.1:0-6719 GCA_966427955.1 uncultured Ktedonobacterales bacterium | reverse complement strand
TTGTCGCTTTACGGTTTTCGTTGCCTCATCCTTGGCACATTCGTAGTATGCCATAAGACAAGTCGTTTGTCAAGTATTTTATCATGATAATTTAGCAAGTTTTTTATCTTGACAAAAAACTCGTTATTGTCTAAACTGTAACCATCAAATGATAAGGAGGTGGCCACTCATGGCTACACTAAGAGAGCTGAGAGAAGGGAACTATATCAGTAGAAGAGAGCTTGCTGAAGCGGCTGGAGTATCTGATGCTACCATCGTCAGGATGGAAGAGGGAAAGATACGTACAACGCGTGAGGTTGCTGAGAAGGTCCTGAGTGCTCTTAGCAAAAAGATAGAACAAGAAGTTACGCTTGACACTATTGAAGGATTGAACCTGTACAACGTTATGCGGGATCGTAGGAGAAACGCAAGAAAAAAAGCTGAACCAAGTGCGGCATAGCCCAGACTTGACGGGTGAGCGCTCGACCAAAGATCGCACCGTCAAGTCTTAGCAAGCACTCTCACCAGAGAGTAGTAAACAGAAAGGACACTTTAGCAGCAGTGAGACGTTGCTGGGTGTCCTTTTGTTTTTGAAAGGACCTTGTAAATGTTTACACTAAATAGTGTAGCGCAATGTTACCACCAATTCCAGTCGTTTCGAGGGACAACTTTGTTCTCCCATAGCCATATCGTCATTTTTGCCATTGCTGAGGAGGTGGCAAGATGAAGGATTTAACTGTCTTTATTCGGCCCAGCTTTGCAAAAGTGGCTGGTGATCCATGCAAAGCAGCACTCTTTGACCATATCCTCTACCAGATAGCCAAGAAAGCTAAAGGACAACCTCGTGAGGCTGTTCAAGAAGGCAAGATTACTTACTACAAGACCAATGAAGAGCTAACTGAGCTGATGCTGAACACGTGGGGACTCTGCAAAGTACGTAAGGCTGTTAACGATCTTATGGACTTAGGATTGATTGGGAAGTCTAAGAGTCCCTGGGGAGCAGACCGTACAAAGCACTTTCATTTTGGGCAAGATGAGTGCAGGAAACTGCTTGATCTATGCCAGAAACATAATATTTGCCTGCATAATATTGGGCTCGACCCACAGGTTATCCAATTGATAATTTTATCAAATGGAAATGATGATTTTATCAAATGCTCCTGTAACCAATTGATAAAATTATCAAATGGAAATGATGAATCCATCGAAGCGATAACAAAGAGAACTCCAAAGAGAACAGAAAACAAAGAGAACAACGAAAGAATGAATGGAGCGTCTCAACGAAAAGCAACGGTCTCTACTCAGGACGAGTCTTTCATTCATTCATTCGATCAATCTTTTAATTCTTCTTCTTTTTCTTCTCAGGAAACGAAACCTACTCAGGTGAAACCATCTGGAGAGAAACGAGAGACTAAGCAGACGAAACCATCTGGAGAGAAACGAGAGACTAAGCAGACGAAACCAGAAGTTGTATTCTCTCCAGAAGCTGAGCGGATCTATGGTTTTGCTGAGAAACTAAAACTAGCACGTCTCAAGAGAAACGAAACAAATAGAGACTATTGCGAAACACTGGCCAAAGAGATAACCACCCAAGAGCAGATGGACAGCCTAGCAGCATATTCGAGAGAGAAGCTGAAGTACAAAGGCATCATAGAGCTTTACCTTGGCAATCTGGTCACAGACCTAAATGGTTGGTCACAAGTGCAAGCGCAAAAGCAAAAACCATTGACAGTGGGGGACCGGAGCAAGCAACCTATCAGGAACCTATCTGCATATAACAGCAATATAGAAAAGCAATACTATGAGAAACAAGCAGCAAGAGGATGGCAATTAGCAGAAGCTGAGGGTTTTGTGAATGAGGAGGTGGCTGATAGCGACATAGCCGACATGATTGAAGCGTGGGCACGAGGGTACAAGGATGTTGAGCACACTGAAGAATACCAAGCACGCGTAAAGAAAATACAGCGTGAACGCAACTTAGACAATAGTACATTCTTTGGCCTATTGTACGATGTGAAGGATGATACTGATGTTTCAGGCGATAAAAGCATGCAGAGTTTCTTTAGGATGCTGGATAAAAAGCTTGGTCGCAACAAAACAACCGTCGTTGGGATTACATCGCTTAGCGCAGGTAGCCTGCAAACTGCTGAGGCATTAGCGGCTGAGAAGGAGAGTCATCAGAGGATCTCAGAGCAGGATGTAAAGCGGCAAAAGAAGCTTCCTCCACTGGGATCTAGTAGAGCACCCAAGAACCCAAAGACTGATGTCGATATGGAGAAGTCAATAAAGCAAGTTTGTAAGGCATGTAAAGATACCAGAGAAGGAATTTACATAGAAGAGGCTAAACGCATACAGCAAGAATTCGGTGTAAGCTATGATGACTTATGCACGTCCATCTCAAGCAGCTTCACAAAGGCAGTTCAGCAATCAGGCCCTAACACTACAATGTCAGAATTGTTTAACTATTTGCGAGAAGCGCTCTCCAGTAAAGTAGCCTAGCGCCACAATGAAAGCCTCAGTTTCGCGCCACGTTGCGATTCTGGCCGTGTGCCGTGCTGAGGCTATGCCGATGGACGTACTGTGGAGGATGAGGCTATCAGTGCGATTGTAGTGAGGAGCTGAGGTGTGTCGCGGCATTGGCCACAGTTGTGACTTTCTTGTCACAGGACTCGCGACAACAAATGTCGCGGTCGCGTCAAAGTTGTGACTTGTGCCCACTTTCCCATAATTGTGGAAACCTTCTCCACAGGGACTGGGCACACCGATTGTGCCCACTTTCACAAAGTTGTGGAGATTGGTGCAACATTCCGACCCGGGACGGATTTGTCCCGACCCTTACCTGCACCAACGATTGGTGCAACTGCACCAGATGGGTCGGATTGCTGAGCGTAGTTAGGACAAGCTCATCTTGTCCTAAGTTGGTAGAACTCAAATTCGTTGACTTCTGCATTCAGCAATGGCATAGTCGTCTTGACCCGGGTGCTACCGGGTGATGGAGGGACTATGAGGTATCTCACTGCTACTGAAGCTGCTTTGCGTATCGGCGTATCAGAGAAGACCGTTCGGATATGGGTGAAAGAAGGCAAACTCAAGGCTCTACATCCTGCAAAAAACAGACTGGCCATTGCTGAGCAGGACGTTGAGCGGCTTGCACAGGAGAGGCGACTCTACTATGGACCTGGAACACCTACAAACGTCCGGATACTTCCGGGTGACAATGATTCTTTGCTGAGTAAGATAACTTCTCTCGAAAACAAGATTACTGAGCAAGAGCACCGTATTGCCGACCTGGAGAACACGATTGCCAAGCTTGCAAAAACGAAACCGTCAGAGAGCGTTGACATTGCGCAAAATAAGCCTGTCTCGGGTGCAATGGCCAGAGATACCAGTATGTCTGTCAGAAGGCCAGGAAGCGCGAACGTAGAGGCAAAGAACATAGCTCTACCGGATGGGTGTCTCTTGGCTACCGATTTTGGACTTAGACACGGCGTACCACGTGAGACATTTAGAGCGCATATGTTGTTTGGCATTGGAGCAGGTCTTATTCACGGGCCCGACGTACCGGAAGATGGAACCGTGCTCGTCAAGGATTATGTCCGTGCTGAAGAAAGAAACAAGCGTGTTCGTAAAGACGGTACAATCGAGAAAGAGCGCTACTTGACCAGAGAACAACAAGCAGCAGCTCTCGAATTCTGGAAGAGGCATGGTGTGAGCTTCAGCCAGTGCGAACGTCCTGAGTGTCCTTGTCACCATACCGAAGCAGGATGCCCCTGCCTTTAGGCATGGGGTACTTGACAGTGTGGTGTGTAGGGCAAAAGTAGCAAAATGGCAGACTTCAGAAAGCCTCTCGCAAAGTGGCAATTCAGCACGCTCTACAGGCCTACTCAGGAGGGACGCACTTTCACCAGAGGATGAGGCTCTTCTACCAGTGAGACCCTTTTTCACCCTCCGGAAAATTTTCCGGAGGGCTTTCACCAGAGGATGAGGCTCTTCTACCAGTGAGACATGTCCTATCCTACAGCAGTACGATTTATGCAAGTAGGGGAAAGATTTGGAAGCAAAAATATCAATCTGATAGATTTGACTCCCACTATATTGTACCTTATATCAAGCCCCTCTACTCCTAGTGTAATTGCTGATCAGGTCATAGCTGGTGAAATTCCTCCTGCTTTCACCAGATGATGAGACTCTTTGACCAGTGAGACGACCAGTTACATGCAGAGCTGGCAGAAATTGATGAAAATATTATCCGCACTGAGTTGCATTGGTCTGAACGAGACAAACAGCTATCAAGGCGCAAAGAGATCTATGAAGCAATATATCCTGAAACAAAGCAAGGTGGAGACAGAAGAAGCAAATTCCCTCAATTATCTCAATCAAACCGGAATGGTTCCGGTTTGATCCCATCTTTTACTCAAGATACCGCTAATAAGACAGGAGTTTCTCTTTCACCAGATGATGAGACTCTTTGACCAGTGAGACAAATTTGTAATAATTACAAATTTGTCCGGATCTTCCTCCCTTTCACCAGTGAGCGAGGCTCTTTGACCAATGAGACTCGATCCTCAAATTCCGCACGGTGCGGAATTTCTCCCCTTTCACCAGTGAGCGAGGCTCTTTGACCAATGAGACTTTTCGTTTCGAAACGAAAATTTATCCTTCTCTCATCTTTCACCAGTGGGTGAGACTCTTTGACCAATGAGACGAGTCACTTTGCTCACTGCTAACGTTAGCAGTGATATTTTCTCGTATTTTGCCCACAAATACATCTTTCACCAGTGGGTGAGACTCTTTGACCAGTGAGACAAATGTTGGACAACCCAAAGGGTACAACACTTGTATGGAACCACGCGTACAAGTTGACAAAACCGAAAACACAGAGGGTAAAACATCTCTAAAATCTCAATACTGTCCTGCTTTCAATTGAGATTTTAGAGATTTCACCATGCTATCCTGCTACCTGCTCAGTGCATGCCTGTTCAGCCTGCTCTTTCGAGTTGTAGAGCGTGAGCTTACTTTTGTTGTCGGCCAGACAGCAGAGTAGCCACCATCTCTCGTGATAGCCAATCTCATCCTGCTTGAGCACGGCCATGTGCCCATCGCTGTACTTCCACTTGGGATACCGTGCTAGAACAGCCGCACTGAACACGCTAGCAGGTGCCTCGACTACCGGGTAGGCTATGCCGTCGTGGGTAAACCAAGAACGCTTGGTATCCTTGTAGTTAACTTTTGGTAGTTCACAACTCATAAGCTTGCGTTTCATGGTGAGTCCTTTCTGCTAACTAACAAACTTCAAACGTTGGCATATACCGCATATGTAGACTTGGTTGCCAGCGTGCCGCCACTCTTTGCGATGCAAGTCCGGATTCGGACATGTACGTATATCACCTTGTAGGACCAGTTTGCGCACTTCAACCCGATTCGCTTTGATGGTGTCTCTGAGCACTGGTGGGATACGGTTGTCGGTAGTCCATAGGTTGACGCTACGAGGTGTGGGCTGCAGGATGATGTGCAGCCCTTGGCAAATTTTGAGCGCGTCGTTGAGTGGGAGTAGAGATTTCAAGACGCAACCTCTAGCAGTGTTGTTTGAGGGAGGTTCGACCAACATTGTTCACAACACAGTTTCCCATCCTCTGTGTAGTACAATTCTGGAGCATCATCAGGGATATTCTCAGGTTCCCATCCCTCAAATGATGGTAAGAGTCTTTGGCAAAAGTGACACTGCAAATGGCCGTCTGTTAATGCAGGTTCAAATGGGCTCGAACTGCCATAGAAGATAGCTTCAATACTTGGCAGTATCCAATCATTCAGGAGGTCCACCCCATCTTGTAGCATCTGGTTAGCATCAGACCACCATGGTCTCAACCTATGGGCATTGTCGAGCCTGTCAATCCACCATTGCGCCGCTCTGTCCCCTTTGTCTTCAGCGTCAAACGCAACAAGTACCAAGTCCTTTCTTGCCAGTGCCGCTATCCAGCGTGCTGTATGACTGCCTTCTGTGGAACCTGTAGCAACTGGTGAGACGTGATGTCCTGCCTCTTGCGCAACGGATAAGGCGTCAAGCTCACCTTCGACCAGGACCACAGGCCTGTCATACCCGAGTAGGTACCCGAGGTAAAGCCCATTCGAGCTACCTGCTACCTGCTTGTATCGGTTCTCACCTTCAGCCGCTTTCTCGTCTCGAATAGTGATACGCCAAATGTCCTCACCGATAAACCAAGGTATAACAATTCCCTGAGCAAGGATGCTATGCTTCTTGAGTCCCCACTTATCAGCCGACTGTCTAAGCTTGGCAGGATTGTACCCGAGTCGAGCCATCTTGATTGTCTCGTCCTTCAGCCCACGCGCTCGTAGATAGTCTAGAGCCACCTGTCCTTGCTCAGACCACAGAATACCTTCACATCGCTCTACGAACGTCCTAGCGGTCTCTTGCCACGTTTTAGCGGGTGCCTCATGCGTTGGGTTGACTTCCCCGGCGAGTACGTGTCTTGGGATAATAAACTTGGGTGTACTTCCATCCTTGGGTTTCCATTCCACCTCAGCAAGAGCTTGCTGCTTTGTGTAGCCTCTCTTGATCATTAGGTAGTCCACTAGAGAACCTTTACAGCCGCATACTCTGCACTCAAAGAAACCATAGGGTCCCTCATTTGGCTGTACTCTCAGTCTATCCTTGCCTAGTCCTCCGCATTGCAGAATGCATGGTCCCTGCCATTCACCACCTCTGGTGGAAGATACTTTCT
>CBJMBI010000216.1:0-6723 GCA_966427955.1 uncultured Ktedonobacterales bacterium | reverse complement strand
GCTTGTGGATATGTCTCACGTAAAGCTCGTAATGCTGGAGTGGCTAGCAAAAGGTCTCCAATGCCTGCAAGTTTCACGACTAAAATATGGGCATTAGGTGGCAAGCTAATCTGTGTTCTCTGCATGACAATTTTATTCAACTTTCGATGGTTGATTTACTCTAAGAACATATTCTACAGTGCTGCTGTTTGATCTTGCATGTTACCATTTCGTAGCTTTTGGCGGATAATTGTCAGAATTTGTTCCACTGTGATGTCTTTCATGCACTGTGTAGTAAAGAAGCGGCAATCAGCGGGTTTGCCTTTGGCGGTATAACAGGGACTACACCAGATGTCGCTACGTAGGACAGTTGCATGTGGGCTGACTGGACCGCTCTTTGCCGGATCAGTAGGACCGTGGATGGCGATCAATGGGGTGCCTACTGCGGCGGCGATATGCATAGGGCCGCTATCGCCTGTGATGAGCAAGTTGGCGCGTTGGAGCAGGGCGGCCAACTGCGTCAGACTTGTCTTGCCTGCCATATTGACTGGCTGTTCATGTGTGCAACGCAGGATAGTCTCTATAAGAGGCAGATCATTGGGGGCTCCAGTCAGAACAACGGTCATGCCTTCATTAGAGATGAGCTGATCGATCAGCTTGGCCCAATAAGGGATGGGCCAACGTTTTGATTGCCCATTGTTGGAGCTGACGTGGCAGGCAATGATTGGTTTATCGAGCCGGATACCTTCCTGAAGCAGAAGTTCATCTATCTCCTCACGTGCTTGAGGATCGACATACAATTGTGGAATGCGAGCATCTGATGTAATAGTGGCGCCTGCTGCTTGTGATAGCTTCAAGCAATAATCGACCTCGTGGAGGTGATCGCTAGGTTGCCAGTGTGCTCCTGGCACGCTATCAGTCATAAAACCTGGATAACTCTCCCGTCCAAAGCCAACGCGCCGTTGTGCTCCACTAAGAACTGCCAGTATCGCTGCCCATGGGCCAAAGACACTGACTGCAAGATCATAATGACGTGCCTGTAAACGGCCTCGTAGTGCGCGGACCTCGCGCCAGTTTTGCATTTTGAGCAGTGCTTTGGGACGCCGCCAAATATTGGGATCGTAGGCAATGACTTGTGCCAAATTGGGATCGCTCATAACCACTTTGGAACTTGATGGAATGGCCAACAGATCGATTTCTGCATCAGGATAAGTTCGTTTGAGCAAACGAACTACAGGTAGCGAAAGTACTAGATCGCCGATCAAGTCCATACGCAGTACGAGGATACGTTTGGGATGAAAGGTCTCTGGTGAAAGTGGGACCTGCTTTTTCCCTAGTCTGCTCAGCTTGAGCCCGATCCCGATCCCGCTAGCGCACACATAAATGCCAGCCAATAAAATCTGCTTACTGGTACGAACGAAAAAGTTGCGAACCTTATGACGCGAGTCTGGACGCGTGGGATAGCCATAGTCATCTATATGTTGCAATTGTGGTATTTGTGCCATATCAACTGTATAATCTAATTACTTCTTTCTACGGTTTGCTTTCTTAGAGGCCTTTGCCATTTTGGTTTTGGCTTTTTTGCTAGAAGAGGGCTTCTTGGGAAGCTTGGAGGCAATTCCAGGCGTAGACCGGGTAGGAGCCAATAAAGATGGCAAAGTGCGGAAATTATCTTTTTTTGGTGGTCGTTCTTTCAGGCCTAATTCATATTGAACTTCATTCCAATCTCCGCAGAAGAGTTCATCTACGCGGCCACTTGCATATGCTCTTTCTATAAGAGGAGCAGCTTCTACCGCTTTCATATGTATTAAGTTGCTGATGAGAGAAGCATTAAGGTCGGGATTATTCACTTCAAAGTCTTCCAATCGTCGTGTGACAACTGCGAGACATTCTGCACGTGCTTCTGGGTACTTCTCTGCCATTCTTCCGATACTTTCGGCAACATAGCCCTGTGCACTCTCATCATGTAATGGATCGGCTAGGAATTGCTCTAGCGAAGGTAGCGCGGCTGGACCAATGGTAGCGAAAAAGTCTAGTAAAGTCTCTAGCATGAACTCATTGTCAGTCTCTGAGCACTTGTCGTAGATGGCAAGCAATGGATCGATTGCCTCCTCCGCATGAAGTTTTGCCAAAGCATTGACAGCATGGAGAGTTCCATAATACTCAGATTCGGTGGCATCATCACTTGCTAGATAATCATCTGTCGCCATGCGGATGAGGTCTGGAATATGCTCTGGACCCAGGCCAAATTGCTCGACATAATTTATATCTGAGTGTGGACTTGCTTCCGTATCGGTGGTGGTGAGCAGTTTATCGAGAGGTGGTGGGTACGAGGATGGTTGTGGTTGGGGGCCTTCTTCCTCCTTGATTTCAGTTATTGCTTCTAAAACTTCATTTCTTTCCTTCATGTATAGCCATTGTGCATAGCTACTTCGGGCTTCCTGATCAACTCGTAAGGCATTTTCCAGGCAATATTTGAGGAGTCCCTCAGCATCGATGTGCTTTTCAACGCACTTTGTGCCTTTCATAGTAAGTTGAGCTTTTGCTTGGTTAGCAGTTTGTCGCCATTCTGTCCAAGTTGGGTCCATCTTGTTCCCATCTTCTGATAAGTCCTGGATTTTCTTATATTCTTCTGGCGTATAGGACGCTATTACAATGGAAAATTGTTTGTTTTGCATGTTATGTCCTGCATAATACGATTGCTAGTACGAACGAAAAGGTTACACACCTTATGACACGAGGGTAATTGTGGTGTTTGTGCCAAATTGTTCAGTACCCAAAAAAGATCTCTTAGGATTGCTGATAGCCATTATAAAGGTAGTGTGTGGAGATTGCAATCTGATTTTGCCAGTTTAGTAGGATCTCTGTAAAAAGGTATCGGGGAGAGAGCTATTTGTAGCGCAGACACTAGCAAAATTGGGGGATACGTATATATACTTATATGGTTATGATTGTATACTCTCTAAGGAAATTATCGTATCATCTCAAAAATCTGGGGCTGATTTATTAGTAAATCCAGGACAGGAGCACCCTAACGAAATCTCATCAGTAACGTTTCCCCAAAATATTGAGAAGATACAAATTATCTTTGTAAGAGGTAAAATATGCGTCGTACATGGAAAGTTGGACAACGATACTTTGTCCCTAGTGTATGTCTCTGTCTATTGCTGTTTCTCTCTGCTTGTGAGAGCGGCTCTTATGGGGCTATGGGATCTCCTACGCCAACAGGCACCACGCTTGGGACCGGAAGCAGTCAATCATCCCTAACGCCTGTCCATTCTGCTCCTACACTTACCCCCACTTCCACTTCCACTCCTACTTCCACTCCTACTCCTATTCCCACTGTCACTCCCACTTCTACTTCTACTCCTTCAAATCAGAAAACTTCGTCGGGTTCAGTCTCCTCTGGTTCAGGAACAATCCCGTCTGGTTTGCCTCGTTACTTCAGCTTTGGTATCAGCGGAGCAACTAGCGCGTTGGACGATCAACGTAGCCAGAATGGGACTTCTTTTGCCTTTCGTTATCAATATTTAACGGGTGGCGTGAATACTGGTCAGGGATGGCAGACATGGAACCAGCCAGCAGGGCAGTTCGCTACGTATTATATGCAGGAAAGCGCTCAGCATAGCTATATCCCGGCCTTCGTCTTTTACGAAATATGCCCGAGCAATGGTCCTGTCGGCAGTCTCTGTGGCAAGCAGGATGATAAACAGGATGAGGCAAATATAGCTGATCCAACAGTGATGAAAGCGTATTACGCAAACTGGGTTTTGTTGCTGCAAAAGGCCGGGGCTTTTGGCAAACCAGTACTGATTATTGTGGAACCCGATTTGTGGGGATTTTTGGAGAGTAGCACTCATGGTGGCGACAACGCTGCCTCGGTGCCAGCCAGCGTCAGTTCTTCTGGCTATCCTGATGCCGCAGGCTATCCCAATACTGTGCAAGGCTTTGCCTGGGCACTCCTGCATATGCGCGACACATACGCACGCAATGCTATCCTGGCTATTAATTCGTCGCCCTGGGGAACTGGCACCGATATTAGTCAAGATACAAGTTCGTCGCTGGACGTGGCGGCACTGGCACAACGTGATGCGAAATTTCTCAACAGCGCTGGTCTGGTGGGGAATCCAGCAGGCGTCTCAACCTGGGATTTGATCTCGAACGACGTTGCTGATCGCGACTCCGCCCAGTCCAATCCACCAGTCTGGTGGGACCGATATAACCGCACATTTCCAAACTTCTCGCGCTTTCTTTCCTTCATCAGCTCGCTCACCCAGGATACCCATCGGCGGGTGATCATGTGGCAGGTGCCCGTTGGGAACCAGTACTTCGACACGATGAATAACACTACTGGGCATTACCAGGATAACCGGGCGGAATACATTCTGGGACACGTTTCCGATTTCGCATCCGCTGGCATCATCGGCGTCCTATTCGGATCTGGCCAATCGGGTGGAACAGCGAATACTGATGCAATGAAAGATGGCGTGACCAATCCCGCCCCGATCAGCACCTACGAATGCGACAAGTGCAATACTCATACCAGTTCCTACCCCGATGATGACGGCGGCTATCTACGCATCTTTATCGGAGCGTATATGAAGCACCCTGTAACGCTTTCCTAGCACATTCTCAAGATGAGCTTACCGAACTCGGCCTGCGGATGCCCCTGGATTTATCCATGGGGAGGAAGCAGGCCTTCCGTAATTATTTAATCTTCATTAGCTCTGGGGTTTCTGACCTCAAATCGCTCATACCATCCTCATGATTGCCTGCTCCACCTGTTCCTCTGTAATCACGCGTACACATGGATGCGAGGGCAACTCCTCGGGACGGAAATCCAATCTTCCGCAGGGAATAGAGGGACATGTTGGGCATTTCTGAGTTGATGCAATAATGGTATGTTGTTCAGAATGTTCCCATAGTCAAAAATATGCATTTCTGGCTCAAAATTGGCCCAATATACCCAATCAATGGGTGTAGATGATGACCTCTTGAGGACGAATGAGCTGTTGGTGAAAAAGATAGCCGGGACGCACGGTGCTATGCACACAGTCATTTAGGGATGGGTCATCTGTGGGTTGCGTGCCTACCACCATTTGCCGCTCATAGTCACAGGGACCGTTTGTCTCTAATAGAGTGACGTTTTCTTTTGCTAGGATTGCTGTGACTTGTCGATAGATTTCTTCTAATACCTTTGGCTGCACAGCAGTTCCATCGGCCTTGGCAAGTAATACCCAGTCACTCAGTTTTATCAGCTCTTTTGCTGTGAGGGAGAGTTCTGGCTTCTCATGAGATGGTGATGGCTGAGATAGTTCTGGCGTGAGTGGCTCTACCTTGCTGGAAGGTGGTTCAGTAGGAGTCTCGCTCTCAGCGGATGGTTGAACAAGTGGTGTTACCTTTTGCTGCTCTGTGAAATGTGCTAAGAGGGCACATGTTGACTCTAAAATTTCAACGATGTCCTGTTGAGAAGCTCGAGCAGGATCGGGTGGCTCACTGTTGAGGCTATGAGCCATGGACTCGGCTTGTATGGCAAGTTCCTGCACCCGTTGTCTCTTGGCCAACCAGAAAAAGATGCTCTTTAACATGGTAGTGTTCCTTTTTTACTTTTCTATGCTCGTAATCCTTATATTTGTGGAGTAAAGCCAAAGCGCTTCATGGTCTCCATTGTGCGGTAACTGATACGATCATAAGCATCTCCTAATATTCCTGCTGCCTTTTCTACTTCACGAATGGCTCCCGGGTCAATGGCATGTCTTTGCCAGTAGCCTGCATATGTGCGTGCCTTCTTTAGGGTCTCTTGTAATTCAGATGCAGTGGGATCGCCCTCTGTGTTGGGCAGTCCTAGCCTCTGGCGGTCGGAGAGACCAAACTCGCCCGTGACTTGCAGAAGCTGCTGGACTTCATCACTGGTGAATGGCAACTTTCCCTGGTAGTAGTCGTGGAGCACACTCAGCTTGCTAAAGCCCTGTTCTTGATCTCTCAACTGCCCAAAACTTCCCTCAACGCGCTTTAAAATCTCGCGATCTGTGCCCTGCACACTTGCACGCTGTCTGGCCCAAAAGCAGGCAATCTCGATCTGGCGTAGTGCTGTGTCTCGCTTGATGAGGAAGGCACGATTGCCGAAGTGTGAAAGGATCAAATCCTTGAGCGGTGGTAAGCCACTGGAGCGCAGTAACTCTTGGGTGAGCTGTTTCTGGTTGTTTAGCCCTGACTGAAGGATACGGTAAGTCTGCAAGATACCATACTGGCCCAAGCGGTCTAATACTGCTTCTCGTTGCTCCGGCGAGGCAGGAACATCTTCATACACCCGTGTGGCGAATCTATTGGCATCTTTGAGGATTTGGAAAAATCTGCCTTCAGGAAGCGTAGCGAGCTTGGTCAAGGTGGTGAATTCCTCTGCTGTGAGCGTTTGTGTGCCCCAAGCCAAGAGACCACATATGGGTAAAATCGAGTAAAACAGGCGACTCAGATGAGGATGATCGTTCTGGAGGCACGAGACAATCTCTCTCCCTCCATCGAGCACATCGTCACTGCTCTGTCAAGCTAAGATTGTCACAGAGGAAGAAAAATGGTAGACTGTCAAAAGCAAGAAGTCGTTGACATTCTCAGAGAAAGGAATTTCATGTGATATGGCGAAAGCAGTCTATCCCGTCTATTTAACCAGCGAAGAACGAGAAATGTTGTTGAAACTGATAAAAACAGGAAACCATTCTGCTCATGAGCAAACGGTGGCTCATGTTT
>CBJMBI010000215.1:0-6731 GCA_966427955.1 uncultured Ktedonobacterales bacterium | reverse complement strand
CACATGTTCTGCACATATGTAATAGGCGACATATGCAGATACACATCCAGATCTTCCCAGGGCAAAGCTTCCATATGGTCTTCTATATAGTCCCAGCCAATGTCGCTACACCCAAACATGGAAGTCATGTTACTGATCGAACGATCAGCAATGGCTGCCTTAAAACGGTCACAGTGCCCGATCAGCCAGTTCACCATAAAGCCGCCATAACTGCCCCCTATGACCCCTAAGCGTTGCTCATCAATATAGCCTTGCTTGATCACTTCATCAATACCTAACAGGATATCAATCGAAGGTTTTTCTCCCCAGTCTCTGCGTACAGCATTAGCAAAGTCATAGCCATAACCAACACTTCCACGCGGGTTAGCATAAAAGACGACATACCCTTGTGCCGCAAGAAGCTGCATTTCGTGGAAGAAAGCATATCCATACTGAGAATGTGGCCCACCATGAATTTCGACGATAAGCGGGTACTTTCTGGTTGGATCAAAATCGGATGGTTTGAGAATCCAGCCATCAATTGGCCAGCCGTCTGCACCAGCATAGGTAATCAATTCTGGTATAGACAATGCTAACTCAGCAATCAAATCATCGTTAGCATAAGAAAGGCAGCACATTTCTGTAGATGGTTCAGTGGAACGCACAAAGATTTCTTGAGGATGCACAGGATCAGCCACAAGCAAAGCTAGCATGTTTTTAGACTGATTAATGCTAAAATCACGCACATGGATATTTCCAGGAGTCAATGTCACTGGTTGCTCACCTGCCCCCTGGCTAGGAATGGCATACAGGCGAGTTGAGCCACGCTGCGACGCCAATGCATAAAGCGTTTGACTATCGGCAGACCAGCCGGGAGAGGGCGCAAGTTGCTCATTCCCGATATCACTATTGGTCAAATCCATAAAGGAGCCTTCAAATTCTTGTGAAAGGCAGCTGATGATCGGTTGCCTAGTATTGACCGTCACAGTATAGAGATAGAAATGTTCAGCAGCACGAATTTTAGGAGATGCTATAAAAGCAATTGTCTGGCCATCAGGCGACCAAGAAGGGGAAAAGCAGGATAGAGAAGTGTCCGTCAGTCGGCGTAACACACCCGGCAGGCCATTTTCAAGCGAGAGGAGATACAAATCATCACCAGGTAAGCGCCAGCGGTCATCGTTCCGGTTAGACACAAAAGCAATTTGCTTACCATCGGGCGACCAAGCAGCACTGCTATCATCATAATCTCCACTCGTCAGTTGCTGTGGTTCACCTCCAGCAATGTCAATCAAGAAAAAGTGCGAACGGCGCTCATGAGTAAAACCAACACCATCCTGTCGATAATACAAACGATCTATTACACGGACTTTAGGCAATGGATTACCATCTGGCGTTTGCTCATCTGATGGTCCAACAGGCGCACTAAAGAGTAACCACCTGCTATCAGGAGACCAGACTGGAGACGAAGCACCATGTTCCATATAAGTCAACTGACGAGCTTCACCTCCATTGAAAGGGAGAAGCCAGATTTGCGACTTTCCCTTCACAATCTTCTTCTGTTTCTGCGGATCAACATCCGTCAAATCCGCCTCACGATTAGACACAAAAGCTAGCCAACGCCCATCAGGAGACCAAGTGGGGTTACTCGCATTAGCTGATCCAGTTGTGAAAAGCTTAGGCTCGCCACCAACGGTAGGAGCTACCCAGATCGCTGAATGGTACTCATGGCTGTACTCATTTATTGTAGTTACAACATAGGCAATATATTGCCCATCAGGAGAAATACATGGACGGCTTAAGAATTTGATTGAGTAGAGGTCTTCAGTGGTAATAGATCGCATCATTTGCTGCTTTCCTTCTTAAAAATGACAGAAAAAATTTTTTATATTTTCAACATCTTATGTTCCACTATCTTTCCCAAGCAATATTGAGAGTTCTTCCACAAATCACTTGCTGGGAAAGGTAATGCCTACAAATCACAACTTCCATCACACTTCTATTGATAGTTACCCTTTATCATACAGCAACGAGCAGAAAATAGACCTTCCTTTCTTGGGACTTAGGCACAGAGGGAAACCTCTGCCTTCAGTATCAACTTGCTGGGAAGCCGTTTTGTCAGAACGGCTAAACTGAGACCGATGGCAGCCCACAAAGACAAAGCTTAAAATCTGAATGAGGTGGCTCTGCGAGATTGCTCGAACCGCTTTCGCTATGAGCCTACCCATAGCACTGTCAGTAATCTGCACTAAGTATAACCAAGAACAAGACGCTTTGGGAACGACAACTCGATGACATCTAATAGACAAATCCAGACACACTTTCTCAACGTCTACGTCTACTGCGTCTTTCTCTTTCTAAAGCAATATCGAGCGTTTCATGTAAACGTTCAAAGTCGTCAACATCAAGTTGCAATTCAACTGCTGGCAGATCTTCTGGTCTGGCACGTCCCTCCTCATACAATTGTAACACCATAATCAATTCAACCTCTAGATCTACCACGCTACCGTCATTCTCTGTTATATCTCGATCTTCTCCATCCTCGTCTTCATCTTCATCTTCCTCAGCATGAGGAATGAACTCAATATTTGTGCGAGCACATTTGAAGCGTCCAGTGATCTTAAGAGCATCCGTTGCCATTTCTTCAGCCAATTCACGAACTACTTCCATCATTTGGATAAAAGCATCCTGCAACTGCTCTAGAGCATCTTCATCACTCTCCGTCTCAACTTCTGCACTTAACTCACTGCTGGGCTGACTACTGCTAGAACCTGCTTCAGGCAAACGCTGACGAGCTAGTTCATTTAGCTGCTTGAGCGCCTGGGCAAAAGCAGGAGAGAAGGCACTGTTTTCGCTACGATCAGAGCCCTTTACTGCCTCCTCACCTTCACCCTCTTCACTAGTGAGATTTTTCTCATCCTCTCCTTCGTCCTCATCATCCTCGTCTTGAATATCTAAGCCTAGTGCAGATTCTATCATCAATATCTGCTGATGCAACTGTTCAGCAACTTCATGGGTAAAATAAGCGAATACCCTCGCCTGACGTGATGCCGCAAGTAGTTGAAAATGAGGCCAGTCGCGGTAGCGTTCTCGTGCACGCAAATAACGCGTCTCTACTATTCCCAGTGTGTCCAACCTCAGCGAAATTTCCATGACTCCCTCCTCAAGAAACCGAATACACCGGCTATTACATTCATCTATGACGCTACCACCAACAACTCTTCTTCAGTCTCTCTGAAGTGATCCTACAACGTATACAAGAGATTGAACGTTTCTGCTGTTACGGACACATAGACTCTCTGTGTATGGATCGTGTTCAGTGATACAATAGGCCCTTTCAATAGCAGAAAACCAGAGAGACATAGACTCTGTACTATTGTTCTGACATGTATTGCTAGTAACCAACGCACTCATACAGTCACGAGGTGATAGACAGATGCATACGAAAATAGCCTGCTTCGATATATGCTAACATCATATCACAACGGGCATTAGTTAACACAACTATATGGCCACTTTCTTTTTCTCATCCCCCGATTGGCCTATCTGATAGCATAAACGCCAATAAAATGCAATATATTCTTTCACATATATGAGAGGTATTGACATATATGACTGTACTTCGATCAAAGAATAAGTACTCCTATTCTCGCGTTAGCAAATGACTTTCCCGTTGCGGGTGTTTGCCCAATGGATAACAGACGTGTACAATAGCAACAGTCCTAGTGGCGTCTCTAAAGTGATCAACATTCGAGACACTCACACGACTATCAACTAGATACTGATGTGAGAGCTATTGTGGCTATAAAATAAGGAGTATTGTTTATGGCAGAAGCACGAGCAGAATTGCCAATAGAGCAGCAATTGCGAAAAGATATCCAAGCAGCACAGCGAGCCAGGGACCAAGTGAGACTCGATACCCTACGAATGGCGTTAGGAGCTATTCATAACCTTGAAGTTGCACGGACTGATCGGAAACATCGGGAGTATGGTCAACCACTGACTCAAGCTGATGCACTTAAGGTTTTAGAGCAGGAAATCAAGAAGCGCAGTCAAGCTATTCCTCTGTATCGGCAAGGCGGACGCGATGATTTAGCCGACAAAGAGCAGAGAGAGCTGAACATTATTCAGGAATATCTACAAGCTTCACAGTTGAGTGATGATGAGCTACGCACTATTGTGGCTGCTTTAGTAACTCAGCATGGCAAAGAGTTTCGGCAAGTCATGCCTCTAGCAGTGAAAGAGACAAAAGGACGAGCTGATGGCGCACGTGTTCAACGCATTGTCAAAGAACTGACACAGTAGATCGTTATGTGCCATTTCCAGACGTTGGGTTAGAGGCAAGCCCTAGCCCTACGTCTGGCTTAGTGAGCTTACCGTTGATCATTGGGGTTACGGTAAGCTCCTGCGTTGATGTATGGAGTTGCAGACTGCGATTGGGAGTATTGATTGCCTAGCTGAGAGGAAAGTTGTTGTGTCTTCACCTCAGCTATTGCGTGAGCTTTACGAGCTTTTTGATCGTTACGAATATGACGCCAGATATAGAGTCCTACCAGGATAATCAATGCAAGCAAAATAACAACATCTAATCCATGCAAAATTGAGCCTATTTTACTTATTTGACCACCAAGAGTATAACCAGCATAGGCAAGGACAAAACACCAGGGCAAGGAACCAAAAAAAGAATAAACGCAAAAACGCAAAAATGGCATCTTACTGATACCAGCTGGCAAGGAGATATATGTACGTACTACAGGCAGCAAGCGAGAGAAAAAAGCTGTTGCACTACCCCAGCGCTGAAAAAAGGCATCCGCTTTATCAGCATCATGTTGTGAAATGAGCACATAGCGCCCATATTTCAACATGAGTGGACGCCCTCCCTTGTAACCAATACCATAGGCTACGACTGACCCAATGAGACAACCGATAGCCCCTGCAAGAGCAACTAGGAAGAGAGCAAGCCAGGAATTGGTACCCTGCAAAATGGTTCCCTGAGCAATCATAATACCAGCCAAGGGCATGACAATTTCACTGGGGAGCGGAATACAACAACTTTCAATAGCCATTGCTAATACTATACCGAATAAGCCTGTTCCAGCATAGAGATTGGTAATCCATTGTGTCAGAGAGTCAGTTAAATGCGATAACACAAACAAACCTCCTTAGCATACCTACGATTTTCCCCCATACTAACATAGTCCACGCTACACGGCTAGAGTTTGGGACAGAAAAAGTACTTCCAAAGACTTCAATATGGTTTTTCTCAGATGGTTCTTCTTTCTCAATCTTGAGCAATGTCTGTTGCTAGTATCGCATTATTCTATATCGTCCGGTGTTGATAAAGGCTGACGTGAGCGATTTTCTAGAGGAAGAGCATCAACAATGCGGTGTGTTCGTCGACCAGATGATTGCGTCAAACCATAAGACGTACGCGATTTGCCACTTTTATCTTGGGGAGAGGATATATACCTGGAGCGCTGCATCTGTTCCAGACGCCGTGTAGTGTGGACTGAGAGAGATCCACTCTCGTCATCATACTCGGCTCTCAAAGCTGCTTCCATGCGGGCTGCCCGCAGAGCATCCGAGCGATAACGGCTGTAAGATGGATCTGTTTGACGCCCACGGGAACTAGCGTCCTTTACTGGACGCACTTCACTTTTTTCTTTTGGTCGTGACTGCCGCTCAGGATCTGCACCATAGCGATTACGCTGTATCTGTGAGGAAGGGTCCTGCCTGCTAGCAGGGGAACGAGCAGAAAATGGATCGGAAAAAGAACGAGCTGGGGGGATACGACGTGGTTGCTCCTCTTCCCAGACACTTTGCTCAGCAAGGATATATTCATCATCAGCATCTATATCACTCTCATATATCTCTTGATCATCACACTCATAATAGTCTTTTTCTTCGCCAAAATATGCTTCACCATCACTCCAAGGTAATTGCTCCTGGGCGATCGAATAGGAGCCTCGCTGAACCAAAACCATTTCATCATCCAGGACTTCATCCTGTTGAGATGGATGATAGTGATGTGAAAAGTAGGAGAAAAGAACCAGAGAGATTGGAATGCTAAGAAGTAAAGCACTAAATCCACCAACTAGCCCACCCACAACCCAGGAATTGAGAGTATTGCCATACCAAAGAATCACCACGGCCCCAACAATCAGTACTAGTGCAGTAGCAACAGCTCTGATCAAAGCCGTATTTCCTTTCTGAACTTTTACCAGGAGTTGAGGGTCAACTAACTCTCAAAATACGTCATATTTCTCTCAGTAAAAATACTCTCAAGCGGCATTGCCGCACTGACGGACGATAGCAATAACCTTGCCTTGAATTTGCCATTCACGGTCCCAGACGCTTTTTGGGATCAGGATAGGGTCCAGCTCTGAATTAGCAGGTTGTAGGCGCACCCGGTCATACTCTTTTTCCTGAAAGATGCGCTTGAGGGTTGCACTTCCCTCAACACCCTCCTGCATATGCACCGCCACAACGATATCCCCATTCTGGCAGGTACTCTGGGGCTTGATCACTACATAATCACCATCACAAATATGATCCTCAATCATTGAGCGGCCACGCACAACCAAAGCATAGCTATTCTCGCTATCAACTAGATCAAGATGTAGGTCAATTGACTCCACAGCATCTGAAAAGATATCCAGAGGCTCACCAGCAGCGATACGCCCCTTCACAGGAATACCTCGTGCCCGCCTTGTCAACTTAATTCCACGACTCTTCTTTGGCTGGCGCGAGATCCA
>CBJMBI010000214.1:0-6733 GCA_966427955.1 uncultured Ktedonobacterales bacterium | reverse complement strand
TAGTATCGTAGTCAGCAACTTTGCTTTGTACACAACTGCTAGCTACTAGTAGCTGCACAAAGCAAAGCAGAAGCATGCACTTACCAAGGCTGTTTTGCTTTTGGTGTGTCTCTGCGGCCCATCGAAAAAGCTCACGCCCCGTATAAAGAGGCGTGAGTTTCTTGTGGGAAGGAGCAACGACCTATGAACCTGAAATCAATGGACGGCTATTAAGATGACTTTTGTTGCAGAACAAACAGTTGATTCTGTTCTGTCTGATCTTCAATATGTTGCCCTTTTAGCGAGTTGGCATATGGATGCTATCCTGCAGATTCCTCGTGCCACCGGTCATGTAGACCATTGCGGCATACCAGGCAACTAAGGCGCAAATGATGCCGAGCCAGCCTCCAATCAAGAGCAAAGGGCGATTATCGCGTGCCAATTGCCCTATGGTTAGGAAGAGGTAAGATACGAAAAGCAAACTAAGAATAGTAACAATCAAGCGATTCGTTCTCAGTGATCCTACCAACAGGACTGCACTAAGGATGGTCCAACAAAGGAAGAAGAGCCCAAGTGCTAGATGAGCTGCTCCGCCCAGCAAAGTGGTCACATTCATTCCTGGCATGAAAACGAGGCCGAGGGCTGCAAGAAAACCTCCATAAGAGGCGAAGATGGTAGCCGCAATTGTGTTGTTTCTACGAAATTCCCACATTCCAGCAAGCAGTTGTACAATACCGCCGATAAAGATGATCGCTCCAACTGCCATTCGTGATCCTGTGGTCTGGTATGGGATGATGAAACCAGCGTAGTAAGCACCTAGGATTGCTGTCGTGAAGGCAAGCACACATAACCCAAGTGGTACAGGATTTGCTACGCCTCGTGTTTCCTCTGCATCTGTCAGGCGTTCATCTGGTGTTGTATAACGAGCCATTGCAATACCAACCTTTCATGAACAAACCAAAAATTTTCCTTTGCCATGTAGCTGCTCCGACTAGCTCCTCCTCACAAATATCTTTCCCATCATGATGAATCAACTACGTTTTGCTATCACCTCCCTTCATGTGTTATTCTATCCCTCGCACACCATATTTTCAGTGCAGTAGAGAGGGCAAGATCCCAAGGCTGGTGTAGATAATATGTAGGGATCATGTATTTCTATTTGAAGAGCATAATTCAGATTATTATATTAACTGTGCCTTTAATCTCTTAATTGCATGTAAGTTATATCACATTTGCAAAATGTATCACAAACACAACTATAATTAGTAATACGTATTTCATGGGAAATGTGAGAACTCATACACACAAAAAGGGGCCCCTGTGCCCAAGCCCCACAAAAGGAACGCGTCTTATGCATTTTGATAATCTGCCATTTCTATGCTTGTTACAGCTTACCGATAGTGCTTTGCCAATTGGTTCAACTGCCCACTCTTTTGGCTTGGAGACTTTGGCTGTAGAAGGAGATCTCAACGTTGCTCAGCTCGAAATCTTCTTGCAAGACTATTTGATGGAAGCAGCAAGGCTAGAAGCTACTTTCTGTCGTCTAGGATACCGCTTGCTATCTCTTCCTGAACGGGATAGTTTGCTGCTGCGCTGGCTAGAACTGAATAATCGTTTAAGTGCCTTCAAGACTGCCCGCGAGAGCCGAGTTGCTAGTGCCACACTTGGGCGGCGTTTCCTCCAACTGGTGGCATCTCTAGAAGATGAGCCGCTTCTCATAGAAGTGCAAAAAGTGGCAAAAACTCATGGAGCTGATATTCACTATAGTCCTGCATTTGGCCTAGTTGGAGGCATATTGGAGGTAGAAGAAACAGCAATAGTCCTAGCTTATTTACAACAATCTCTGCAGAGTCTCATTTTTACGTTTCAGCGCCTGCTACCACTAGGGCAAAGTCAGGCTAGCGCAATTATCTGGAGGCTTAAACCAATCTTATTAGCTATTGCGGATCAGAGTGAAGTGCTTGCCTTGCATCCTGAAGACATTGCTGTTTTGACTCCTTTGCCTGATTTAGCGAGTATGCGTCATCCTACTCTGCAGACTCGCCTTTTTGTCAGTTAGTTAGCTTTGTAGTATTGAAGTAGGTGATTAACATTCAACCAGCGTTCTCTAGCCCACAACGAGTGGCAGGCAATTTAAATTTGGGTTTTACCTTTGATGAAGAATTGCAAAAAACTAGGTTACATGTATATGCCCAACAGCCTCCTTTGAAGGTTATACGTGCTTTCCCAGTGAGTGATGGTGGAGTTTTGGTACACCTACACAACGTTTCTGGGGGAGTGCTTGGTGGTGATCAACTAGAGGTCTTTGTGCATGTTGGCACAAAGGCCTATGCGCAATTGACATCTACCAGTGCAACGAGGATCTATCGTTGTCAATCTCAGCGTTCGGCAGCAAGACAAACGACAGAGGTGGTGGTCCAGGAAAGTGGACTTCTAGAATATTTGCCTGACCCTCTCATCCCATTTGCGGGATCTCGCTATATACAGCGTTCTCGCATTCAGCTAGCTCCTAATGCGGGCCTTTTTTGGTGGGAGACGCTAGCGCCAGGACGAACTGCTCGTAATGAGATTTTTGAATATGATCTATTGCATGTTGATCTAGATATTTGTGCTGAGGGAAAGCCTCTAGCAATTGAACGCCTCAGACTTGATGCTGCTGGCCAGTTCTCATCTCTAGCTCGGCTTGGTGCATATTGTTATATGAGCAGTTTCTATATTTGCAAGGTTGGTCCTGAGGCTGCTTATTGGTTGCGTCTAGAAAAAGAATTGAGCACCATCGCTCAACAACTCACTGTTCCAGGGGAGATATGTTGGGGAGTGAGCGCGCTGGTTGCGCATGGGCTGGTTGTGCGGGCTCTGAGCCGTAGAGGACAGGGTATAGCATCTGGTTTGCACACTTTCTGGCAGATTGCCAGACGGGAACTTTATGGAGGAGAAGGGCTTCTGCCGCGTAAGTTGTATTGAGTACGTCTTGCCTTGCATATGAAGTTCTATGTTGCATTTGATTCGGATAAGTGCAGATGTGCAGTGAGAAACTCTTGACACTTATCCATTTTATCGGCTACAATTTTATATCGTAATACGATATAAATATATCTACAAAGCCGTGGATTTTCTGGTCCATCAGCGGAGATCCCTCCGAAGAACGAGTGGGAAGATCCTCTGTGTAAGGAGAAATTATTTTGCTCACTAATTTCCGCCGTAAACAAGCCCAATTTTGGCATGCTCTCAGTAATCAGGATGCCCAATATGGTCGTGGAGACTTCACTATGTCTTTACGTTCAGTTATTATCTCGTTTATAGCAGTAGGTATTGGGGCTTTAAGTGCTTGTATTGCTTTTCTTCTTTTGCGACTTATCGGATTAATTACCAATTTGGCATTTTACCAACGCTGGGATATTACCCTTGTTTCTCCTGCTGGTAATACTCTGGGACTGGCTGTTATTCTTGTTCCGGTGGCTGGGTCGTTGATTGTAGGTTTGCTGGCTCGCTACGGTTCGGAGCGTATCCGAGGCCATGGTATTCCCGAAGCATTAGAAGCCATTCTCATCAATGGTAGCCGTATTGAACCCAAAGTGGCTTTGCTCAAGCCAATTGCTTCAGCGATTGCGATTGGAACTGGTGGCCCATTCGGAGCCGAAGGACCAATCATTATGACCGGTGGAGCTTTTGGCTCGATGGTGGCACAATGCTTTCGTTTATCTAGCACCGAGCGTAAAGTTCTGCTGGTTGCTGGGGCTGCTGGTGGCATGGCGGCAATCTTCAATACGCCTGTTGCAGCGACGCTTCTTGCCGTAGAACTCTTACTCTTCGAGTGGAAACCACGCAGTCTCTTTCCTGTAGCTCTGGCTAGTGCGACTGCAACCGTAGTACGATCTTATTTGCCTGGACCAGGTATGGGGCCGGAGGCGCTCTTTCCTCTTCCTTCCCATGTGCCAGTGTGGAGCGCTGGTCCTCTGTTAGCATGTGCGCTAGCAGGAGTGCTGGCTGGTCTCCTAGCCGCATTGCTGACCGTTGCTGTCTATGCCAGTGAAGATTTCTTCCATAAGTTGCCCATTCACTGGATGTGGTGGCCGTTAATTGGTGGCGTAGTCATTGGCATTGGAGGCATCATCTATCCGCCGGCTCTTGGTGTTGGTTATGATCTCATTCACCAGATGCTCTTGCAAGATATGACTTTACAAATGATTCTAGGATTATTGATCGTGAAGTCAATCATGTGGGCAATTTCGCTCAGTTCTGGCACTTCTGGAGGAGTACTGGCTCCTTTACTATTGATCGGTGGTGCTCTTGGAGGTCTGGAGAGTCTCTTCCTCCCGCATGTTTTTCCTGGCTTCTGGCCGCTTATGAGTATGACAGCTGTGCTTGGGGCGGCCATTGGTTGTCCTCTAACCTGCATCATCTTTGCCATCGAACTCACGCGTGATATCACTGTGTCCCTGCCGCTGCTGATCACGACGATTGTGGCTTATAGCTTAATTGTGTTAATCATGCGTCGTTCGATTCTGACTGAGAAGATAAGCCGACGCGGTTTGCATGTCAGTCGCGAGTATGAGCCCGATCCTCTGGAGGTTCTCTCGGTGGGTGAGGTTATGAATACGAATGTCGTTGCATTGAACGATGCCATGTCCAGCAGTGATTTGCGTAAGCTGCTGAGTAGTGTAACGAGGAAAGATGTGGTTTCTGACTTTCGACCTCAGAGGCAACAGCGCCTCTATCCTGTGCTGGATGCAGAAAAGCACCTCATAGGTGTAGTTACAAAGCAGGATCTAAAGAAACTAGCCTCCAACGACGGGAATAACCTAGGGAGCAGTAGCGCTCTTGATACCGAACGAGTTGATAAGATCTCCTCCATACTTCGTTCTGACCCAGTGGTGGCTTACCCAGATGAGTCTTTGCACACTGCTATCGATCGTATGGCTAGATCTGGTTATACATGCCTTCCCGTAGTTGATCATGATGGTTCTGGGCGGCTGCTTGGCCTGCTCTCTTTGCAAGATTTCGTCAAGATCAGTTCGCACAAGCTGGATGAAGAGCGTCGGCGTGAACGTATCTTGAAGTTGCGACTACTTTTTTCACGTGATAAGGTTGCCTCTTTATCATGAAAAAACCTTGTCGGTAGTTAAGGCAAAATAGGAGTTTTCGTCTGTTCCTCTCCAATCTGGTGGTGCATTTGAAACGCTGAGAGTGTACAATGAGGATAGGTTCCTGAGTGGAGAACTCAATATTGTAAAAGGGAGGCAAGAATGCAGCTAACTACACGTGAACAAGAGAAACTCCTCATTTTTGTTGCTGCTGAACTAGCACGCAAACGCCAGGCGCGGGGGCTCAAACTCAACTATCCGGAAGCGATTGCGATCCTAACTGCTGAGATGATGGAGGCTGCACGGGATGGGAAGAGTGTTGCAGATATTATGGCCTTCGGTGCTACTATTCTCAAGCGTGAAGATGTGATGGACGGTGTCGCTGAGATGATCCACGAGGTTCAGGTCGAGGCCACCTTTCCTGACGGCACAAAACTAGTCACTGTGCATGATCCCATTCAGTAGCTTAGAGGGGAAATATATGAAGCCAGGTGAATATTTGCTCGATGAAGCTGCTGGTGAGATTGAGCTCAACAGTGGTCGTAAGACAGCCACGGTCCTAGTTAAGCACGTAGGGGATCGCCCTATCCAGATTGGGAGCCATTTTCACTTTTTCGAGGTCAATGAGGCCTTAAAGTTTGACCGTTCGATCGCTTATGGTATGCGTCTAAACATCCCAGCGGGGATGGCTGCACGCTTTGAGCCAGGTGAGGAGAGAGAGGTCAGTCTGGTGGAGTTTGGTGGCCTGCGCAGGATCTATGGTCATACTGGTAAGGTGAATGGCTCTTTGTGACGGACACATGGGTAGTCGATGCGAAGATGTCTCTATGATTGATTTGTCGCGAATATGTAACTTGCTATGCCTTCGTATTTATAGCCATAGCTCTTTACAGCATTGTCCTTTTCAGGAGAGCTAATCGTATAGAAGTGATCGGGTTTGCTATTCACTAGGCGATATAAAGGCGTAGTACCCTTCATTTGAGTTGGCAATACATAGCATTGTATGCCTTCATCTTTATAGCTATAGGTCTTCACCGCATTGTCTCTTTCAGCAGCGCTTGTCGTGTAAAAGTGATCGAGAACTGTGCTAGTTGCTAGGACAAGGCGGTACAAAGGGACGCTGCCAGTCACTTGCGTTGAAAAGACGTAGCCTGCTATGCCTTCATATTTGAAGCCAAGGTGGTTGACTGCATGATCCCTTTCAGTGGCACTAGTTGTGTAGAAGTGATTGCCGGTTCCAGTCTTTAATAGGCGATACAAAGGGACTGTGTGAAGGATCTTTACTGCCTGTGTAGGTGTAGGTGGTGTGACAATACTCGTAGTTACAGTACTAGATGCTGTTGCTTCTGCTGTTAGTATGATTGTTGGTGTTGCTGCTGTCGCTGTTGTATCTGCAATTTTTGATCCTGCATCTTGTATACTAGTCCTGGTATCTGTAGTCCCTTTTGTGTTGATTGAACCCTTAGTTTGCATTGCTGATCCAAAATACGCGAAGGCATAGATGGTACTTCCCGCAATCACTAATAAGAGTAAGAAAATGATTCCTCCCACCATCAGCACATTTCGTCTGCTGGTATTCTGTATTGTCAGCGATCCGGCCAACACTGGACTTTGCGGTGGTGCAGACTGGAGCGATGCTGGCTCGTTTGGAAGCGGCGCGGGAATGGGTA
>CBJMBI010000213.1:0-6757 GCA_966427955.1 uncultured Ktedonobacterales bacterium | reverse complement strand
TACGTGCATACTTGATCATACGCTGGCTGATGTCTATACCCACCAACGACACCTCAGGATAGATCTGGGCAGCTTCGATAACCCAACCACCAGTCCCACATGCCACATCGAGCACGCGACGAAAGATTCCCGGGTTGGGTTGCTCTGGCAAGACACCGCCCATCATGGCTGTTAGCAAACGATCTTGGATCATCAAACGGGTGAGTTCTCTCTTGTCCTTTCTATCCTGAACAAAGTACGTACTGGGATTTTCGCTTCTACGTGAGCTGTGCATCATGATATGCTCCTATTCCCTATTGTCTCTCTAGTCACTCATACTCGCTGACTAACCTGACCTCTCGCTCATGGCTAGAGCTACTATGATTTTGATTTGGGCTTGCTCCCCCAAGCAGTTAGCTGGTTCCATGTCGCATGAAAATCCGGTTGCCTCATCTCTTCGAGAGCTTGCTGACAGATGATATCATAATTCTCGCTAGCACAGCCCCACTTCTGGAAAAATGGACGAGCCGTCTGTGCCCCAAGCCTCATATCTTCGACAAAAGCCTCTCCGTCCGACGTACCCGCTCGATATTCGATGGCATAAGCTTTTGTTTGCACTCCTTCACACCCACATTGATAAAGGAGCCATGGCAGGTGGTCAATCAACCCTGTACTCTCATCTGTCAGGAGGTGACCTGCACGGTAGAAGGCACATTGAGCCATCTTGAGAATTTGAGTCTCAGTAGGACTATTGCTTTGGTGAACGAGTGCGCAATCTGTAACCCGTACAACTCCGCCCGCACGAGTGATTCGTAGTAGTTCAGTGAGCAATTTAGGCCAGTCCCAGGTACGCACGAAACTGAGGCCAAACCGCAGATTGACTAGGTCAAAAGAAGCCGCAGGAAAGTCAAGAGGGCCTAGCGCATCCATGACACGAAATTCGACCCGATCATCGACATGATGGGCTTTGGCTTGAGCACATGCATACTTGATCATCCTTTGGCTAATGTCTATGCCCACTAACGACATCTCCGGATACGTCTGAGCCGCTTCGATAGCCCAGCTACCTGTCCCACATGCCACATCAAGCACACGATGGAATATAGTTGGATCAGGTTGCTCTGGCAGAACACCACCCATCGCTGTTGTAATCATACGATCCTGATTTGCTAAACGGGTGAGTTCTTTCTGATTCTTTCTATCCTGAACAAAGTACGTACTGGGATTATCGTTTACCCGCCGATCAAAGGAGGTTGACATGATACTGCGCTCCTTCTGCCGTTCCATTATGCTCTACCACACAACATCAAGACGTGCCAATCCTCTCTGATCTTTACTTGGGTTTAATGCCCCAGGCAGTCAGTAGGTTCCATGTCGCATGAAAATCAGGTTGTGACATCTCCTCGAGGGACTGTTGATAGATGGCATCATAATTCTCGCTGGCGCATCCCCATTTTTGAATGAACGGGCGAGTTGTTTGAAATGCAAGCTTCATATTTTCGATAAAAGCCTCTCCTGCTGATGTTCCCGCTCGATATTCCGCAGCATAAGCTTTTTTTTGCACCCCTTCACACCCACACTGAGAGAGAAGTCGTGGCAGGTGATCAATTAGCCCTGTACTTTCATCCGTGAAGAAATGACCTGCACGGTAAAGGGCACATTGAAACATCTTGACAAGTTGAGTTAGAGCAGGACTATTGTCCGGGTGAACAGTTTCGCAATCTGTAATCCGCACAACTCCACCCACCCGAGTGACTCGTAATAGCTCTGTGAGTAATTTGACCCAATCCCAGGTACGCACAAAGCTGATACCAAACCGCAGATTGACTAGGTCAAAAGAAGCTGCTGGAAAGTCAAGAGGATCTAGCACATCCATGAGACGAAATGCGACCCGATCATCGACATGATGGGCTTTGGCTTGAGCACACGCATACTTGATCATCCGTTGGCTAATGTCTATGGCCACTAACGACATCTCTGAATACATCTGAGCCGCTTCGATAGCCCAGCCACCTGTCCCACATGCCACATCAAGCACGCGATGGAAGACAGTTGGATTAGGTTGCTCTGGCAAGACACCACCCATTGATGCAGTAACCATACGATCTTGGACTGTTAAACGGGTAATTTCTTTCTGGCTCTTTCTATCCTGAACAAAGTACGTACTGGGATTATCGTTCACCCGCCGGTCAAAGGAAGCCGACATAACCTTTGTACCCCTTACTTGCTGGTAGTCTGATTTCCTTATGCTCACTGAGCAAGACGCAGCCTTGCCCATTCAGTACCCTAACTACCTGTTACTCACTTGCTCGCTATTATACAGGACTAGATATCTTTTGTCGAGAGGAAAAATATAGGTTAGCTGTCACCGCAATTTAATGATTGCATTGCCCCGACCAGCTTTGACACGCTGTTGGAGACGATGACCATCTACATAGACAATGATGTTATACTCTTTTCGTTGCGGCTGGTAATTTTTGTGGTCTTCCTCGATTTTGACAGAGACCACACCCTTGTCGATATGGCAACTTACCGTAGTCTTGGCAAAGTGACCATGGTAGTAAGCCTGAGTATTGCCGTCATCCTCATAAAGGGTGTAAACGGCTTGCCCATCAAATGTCATATAACAAGTAAAAGTTAGTGGATCATTTGCATGTTGGTCTACATATTGCATGACAGGTCCAGTGGGGATAATACTATTGCCCCTGACAAAAAGCGGCCATCGATCTAAAGGAGCAGCAATGTCATAGGTTGTTTGGCCTGTATAGACGGTCCCATCCCAGTAATCAAACCAGGTCCCCCCCGGTAAATAGACACTCCGACTGGTAGCTCCAGGTTCTGAAATGGGTGCGGAGAGAAGAGAGTCACCTATCAGGAATTCTGTTTCGATGTCATAGGCTTGTTTCTCTTGAGGATAGTGGAAGAAGAGTGGTCGAATAATTGGGATACCATCAACTGAAGCTTGCTGAAATAGTGTGTACAGGTAAGGTAGGAGAGTATAGCGTACTTCAATTGCTTTGCGACATGCACTTTCATAAGGCTCGCCAAATGCCCATGGCTCTTGACCAGGATTGCCAGTCGCATTGTGGTTTCGACAAAATGGCATGAACGCTCCCAATTGAGTAAAGCGAACGAGCAATTCGCCATGACAGGCTTCATGAAAGCCGCCGATGTCAACACCAACAAAAGCCACACCGCTCATACCAATATTGAGGCACATTCTAATAGCTAGCCGAATATGTTCCCACTTACTTGTATTATCGCCTGTCCATAAAGCCGCGTAGCGCTGCATTCCTGCTGTACCAGAGCGAGTGAGCACAAATGGGCGAGAGTTAGGGCGCAGTTTCAAGAGACCTTCATAGGTTGCACGAGCCATCTGCATACCAAAGGCATTGTGAAAGAAACGATGGCTTACTGCTGGACCATCAGGACCAGTTGGATGATCTCCACCAGCTCGATGAAGTACTTCTGGCTTCATGGTATCACGCCATATGAAGGGATCATCCTCTTTCTCCTCATCGGGCGATTTGGTCACAGCTGGTATAGGCCATGTGGTTAGAGCAGGCTCATCCATATCGTTCCAGATGCCATCCACACCCTGATCAAGCAGACGTTGGTACAGGCTTCCCCACCATGCACGTACCTCGCTCCTAGAAAAATCGGGGAAGACGCAAGGTCCTGGCCACACACTGCCGATGAAAGGCTCCCCATTGGGGTAGCAACAGAAGTAGCCATGCTCTAGACCTTGCTGATAGATATCATAATCGGCATCAACTTTCACACCAGGATCAAGAATGGTTATGACATGGAAGCCCTGCTCATGCAGCCTATTCATCATTTGTGCGGGATGAGGAAATCTGTTGGGATCAAATGTAAAGTCTTTATAGCCGTCCATGTAATCAATGTCGAGCCAGAGTGCATCACAGGGGTGGCGACCTGTACGCAGACGGCTGGCAATATGCTCTACTTGTTCTTCAGAGATATAGCCCCAACGACATTGATGGTAGCCCAGAGTCCAGCGAGCAGGCAATGGCATATGACCAGTCAATTCAGTATATTGACGTAAAATATCTGCTAGCGTTGGTCCAGCAAAGAAATAGACAACCAAACTGTCACCTTCGACAGTCATACTTGCAACTTGTGGCTCCGTCTTGCCCAGGTCCATATCGACCCGAGAAGTGTGATCAACCAGAATACCATAAGCTCTTCCTGTCTCACTATCTATCACCGTAAAAAAGGGAATAGAGGTATACATAGATATGACCTGATCATCATGCTGGCTCGGAAAATCCATATTCCAAACAGGGAAGGCCTGACCTCTTTTATTCATCTTGCCCGTTCGCTCACCGAAGCCATACAGATGTTCATTGGGCATTAATGGACGGCTCAGACGCAACTCTGTGGGAGAGTATGCAAAACCTTGCAAATAGGGCTGCAAGCAAGCTTGAATATCAATATTTCTATCCAGAGGAGACCACTGCTCATCCCCTTTTGTGACAATCCAAGAGTGATAGGGCAAGGTTCCATTCCCACCATCAACGACTTGATAGCGCGTTGTATCACAGTGGGATTGACGTAATAGGCGTACACGTACAATGTCACTGCCAAGTAGCGAGCCTGCAAGAAGAGCAGGAGTGGGATTTTCACCAGTGCACCAATAGTGCTCTTTGCCCTCTTGTTTGAGGAAATGAAGTGAGATGAGGGGACTAAAGGTATCCATAGAACACTCCTTGCATGAGTTTCCCGGGAGCTGTTACAACCTCGGTTGGGACTTGTTACCCCGGGCTCATTCAATACCACAAGTACTTGTTACTCACTTGCTTACTATTATACAGGATTAGATACCTTTTGTCGAGAGCTATGTCGCCCAAGCTCTTTTTCGCTGCGGTTTCATCTCTGGGAGGAGTCAATCACTCCCGTTTCCACATCGGTAGCAGGCTTGTGTCGCTGGAGTTCTTGGGAACGCTTCTCAGCATCATGAACAAGTAGGCGTATTGACAACTTACCCATTTCTTGTCGCACATCATCTTCAATTTCTTCATACTCATTCTCTTTAATATCACTGCTAGTATTATGGACATTATTTTTTGATGATATCTGCTCTATTTGTCGGATTTGCTGATTTCCACCGAAGATTTGAGCGTGAACGAGCTGATCTCCACCTCTTAATGTTGCTGCGCTCTCATGAGCTTCCTCTTGAAACTCCTCTTGAAACTCCTCTTGCGCATCCTCATAAATCTCTCTACTCAGACGAAGCATCCTAGCTAACTTGAGCACAGTTGACTCATTCCCAAATTCCTCAATGGCTGAAATTAGCTTGGCACGCACTTTTTGGTCACGCTCCTTGGAAAGCCCATCACATAACTTTTCGGTCAGTTCCTTGATATCCTCCCCTTGATTAACTAATTTCTGACCTAACTTTCTACATGCATCGACGACCTCGAGACGTATCTCACTGTCACATAGCCCATCACAAACCTTCTTGAATTGCTCATCAGAAAGCTTCTCGGCTAACTTCAGCGCGAGTGATAGGCGTGTCCCTACTAGGCTAGCCAGACGGACTATCGCTTTCTGCACATTTGGACTAATTTGCTCATCAGGATGCTTCTCTATTAACTCCTCAAAAAGCTCTCCAATGTCCTTTGCACTGCTGTTCTTGCTTAACTTGTAAATTTCATAAGCTTTAGAACTCCAATCCTTGCTAAGTAATGCAGGAGAAAGCCTCTTGAGTAACTCTGGCATGAATGGCTTGTTCTCTACCTCCCCAATTCTATCAGCTATAGAAAAAATCATTTTAAGACGCACTTTTTCCTCAATATCACTATGAGAAAATATCTCAAATAACTTGCCATAAAACTTTTCGACATCCTCTGACCCGACTAATTCTTTTCTGTAATCAACTACTTTTTCCGCTATCGCCTCACACACTTTCTTATCCATCGCCTCCCGATACAACAATCTCATCATAGGATCTTGCACGGCAAGGTGCTGTTCGATCGTAAACACTGCATTAAAGTGGTCTGGAACGGGATCTATTGTCCCCGCAGGGAAGGGCATGAACATTTTTCCCACTCGCTCATTAAAAAACATTGCGACTAATGTTTTGGAAAGCATCTCGGCCTCCGTGTTAGCCTTGAGCTGTACTAATCTCTTTCCTAATCCACCTACTACTTTAAACATCATATCATGATCTTCCAGGTATACACCATCACGAATCAGATTAATTGACTTGTCAGCAAGCACCTTTATCTCTTTCGGATCATCTGATATTTTGCATATTTCTCCAATTAACTTAAACCCCTTAGAAGTTTTAAAAGATTCAGATAGCTTTTTTGCAATTGACATATCTCCTAGCATACGAAGTACACCGTATGTCAGTTCCTTGTATTCACATGCATAACGCCCAGTATAAAGAGGGTCGGATTCATTAGAAAGTTTTTCGACTAACTTTGACCCACCCGATGGAGATTCCAAGGTCGTCTTTACCATCTTCATCGCCTCGCTCTTCCAAGTATCCACATTGAGACTACCATTGTCTAATACCTCTTGCACCTTTGATAGACCACCCAATTTACCAATGAGACCAGCTATTGCTCCATACATTTTATAATCAAGTAATGGAGGACTCTCATAATGATCATCTTTCAGCATATCAACTAACTCTGGCACGGCTAATTGATTTCCCCATCTCTTAATGACAGAAAGGATCTCTAACTTGAAATCGCTCGAACAACCAGTGAGTTGCTTAACAATCTCTGGTGCAAGAGATTTATCAGCC
>CBJMBI010000212.1:0-6758 GCA_966427955.1 uncultured Ktedonobacterales bacterium | reverse complement strand
TACCAAGGAACTTCAATGCATCTTCCTTCTTGCGTTGGAAAGAGTTGCGTCCAATGATCGATCCAAAGCCGCCACCATCGCGAATAGCACGGGCCTCATTAAAGACCTGCTCATCAGCAGCAGTAGCTCCTCCCGAGAAGATCACAATACGGCGACCATTAAAGGCGCTTTGGATCACATGGCGAACACGATCAGACAGCGTTGCAATCGGAATCTCATATTTCTGGTAGACTTTCTGCGCCTCGGGCAGTTCAACCTTTGCGCTGGGCAGTTTCACCTTGATGATATCTGCTCCCAATTGAGCAGCAATTTGAGCAGCATAGGTCACAACATCAATTGCCGTTTCACCTTCTTTGCTCAGGCTACTACCACGAGGATAAGACCAAACAACGGTAGCCAGACCTGCAGACTTAGCTTCCAGAGTCAACTCACGCAATTGCTCATACATCTCGGTGCGCTCAGTTGATCCAGGATAAATTGTAAAGCCGACGGCCACACACCCCAAGCGGAGCGCATCTTCTACACCTGCCGTTACTGCAGAGATGGGATCCTTTTCATCATTGAGCACATCGTGGTTATTGCACTTCAAAATCAAAGGAATCTCACCTGCAAAATCGGCGGCGCCAGCTTCGAGAAAACCGAGAGGAGCTGCATATGCATTGCAGCCAGCCTCAATGGCTAGCTGAAAATGGTAGCGGGGATCGTAACCTGCGGGATTGGGTGCAAAGCTACGGGCTGGGCCATGCTCAAAACCCTGATCAACAGGCAAAATAACCATCTTTCCAGTACCTGCGAGGCGTCCATGATTGAGCATACGGGCTAGATTGGTACGAATACCAGGGTTCTCGCTGTTATACCAGCTTAGAATTTCTCGAATACGGTCATTCATGTCCTTTTTCCTTAATCTAGTTGTCTTTGCATACGACCTTGATACGCCCTTGTATCTAGATAATTGCCAAGTGATAGACACATTAGCAACGGTTCTGCTTGTAGAATTGAAAGAAAGCACAGTTTTGCCACAAACTTCGTGGGCAACTCCGCTTATTATTGTATTGTATCACCAAATTAGCAGTAAGCATGCCTTCGCATTATTCTGGGCTAATGCATTGTAACTATTTCTGGAAATGAAAGGAATTTGCAGACACATCTATAATGGGTTCTGTTGTATCAAGAAGGAATTCAGGATAGAGAGTTTCTTTGTATCTGGCATAAAATTTGTCCCTGTTTCTCTCTAGTTAAGTGGGCAAACTTTCCCTATAATCTATTACGGGATCACGGTTGAATGTGATTAGCCAGAGCAGAGGAGTTCGACCAGCGTTGACAGGCAGGGCCCTGTTCAGTATACTTACCACATCTATTTGGCTAAAGTGTGGGATCAGTTGGCTAGAATAGTTCTTGTCTCATAAGCTCTTGATCGCCACTTCTAGAGGAAAATACACAGTTTGTCCTAGGGATTAGATCTTCTGGGAACGGACAAAAGAGTAAGAAGCAAACAAACCTTTGGGCTCAAGCCAGAGGTTTGTGAAGAGAATGAATTGTGCTTCAAAAACAGAGTCCACAAAGTGGGCTATTGTCCTTCCCCAGGCATAGATGTAGAGGTATCTACAGTGGGAGAATTTATTAGATGAATAGCGAAAGCTTCGACCTTATCACACAGGAATTGATAAAACAGAAGCAGGCCATGGAATTGCTGCAAAATGAGAATAGAGAGTTGCATCAGAGACTTGCGGACCTACGAGCCGGTCGAGGCATTTTTATCGAAATCAATGGGCAGCGCTTTGCACTGAATGAAGCATCCATTTCGCAGATCTCCAGTGTAGAGTCGTCCTCTTCTGCGCAGCAACAAGCGAGTCCTGCAATAAATGATAAGCCAACAACTACAATCTTCGAGGTACCATCGGCCGAGGATACACAAATAATTTCGGTGATGGAAAATAATAAAAAGGAGGAAGTAAACGATAATCTAACATTCCTAGAGGAGATGATGATTAATGAGTTTTCATCAGCTCTGGCTTCTCCTTTGACACTCTTGCAAGATCCCATTAACCAGCAGCAGGAGGAGCAAAATCAGGAAAAGAGTGAAGAGTATCAGAAGGCAGTACTTCGTCGTGACCTCATGGGAAGTTACTTGCTAGACTGAGATTTTTTCAGATTGTGTTGTCTCTAGTAACAGACAGATACTCCTATGTCCTAGATCCAAGCAAGGAACGCCACTCTTAGTCCCTACGCTCTTAACAAGATTTTGCATAGCGGAGGTGGAAAGATCAAGAGCAGTTGAAAAAGATTCTAGCCAAGAAACGTAGGAAAACATATCATGCCAGTATTTAAAGTAGAAGCTCCTTTTGAGCCTACCGGCGATCAACCTCAAGCCATTGCTCAGCTTGTAGCAAGTCTCCGCAATGGCAACAAGTATCAAACGCTCTTAGGTGTGACCGGAAGTGGGAAAACGTACACAGTAGCAAAAATCGTTGAGCAGTTACAGCGGCCCACACTTGTGCTTGCCCCCAATAAAACCCTTGCCGCCCAGCTCTACAGTGAGTACAAGGAATTTTTTCCGAACAACGCTGTCGAATATTTTGTATCCTACTATGATTACTATCAGCCAGAAGCCTATATCGCACGTACAGATACCTATGTGGAAAAAGAGAGCATGCTCAATGAAGAGATCGAGAAATTGCGTCTCTCCACCACACGTAGTCTCTTCGAGCGGCGTGATGTCCTGATCGTTGCTTCTGTCTCCTGTATCTATGGTCTGGGGAGTCCCGAAGAGTATGGAGAGGTTGTGCTCGTCCTCAAAGTAGGAGAAGAACGGCGTCGGGACAAAATATTGCGTCACCTGACAGAGATCCAGTATGAGCGTAACGATACTAATTTTATCCGAGGCCGTTTTCGTGTCCGTGGCGATGTCCTGGAAATCTTCCCGGCATATGAAGATGTAGCGGTACGTATCGAGTTCTTTGGCGATGAAATTGAGCGCATGACTGAGATTGATCCGTTGACAGGCGAGGTCCTGGGTAAGCGTCAGCGTTTGGATATCTATCCTGCCAAACACTGGGTCACAACCCGCGAACGTCTGAATAATTCCATAAGACTCATCGAGCAAGAGCTAGAGGAACGTCTAGCCGCACTTGAGGCCGAAGGAAAATTGCTTGAAGCTGCGCGCCTTAAGCAACGTACCAACTTCGACATTGAAATGTTACGAGAAACAGGCTTCTGTTCAGGTGTTGAGAACTATTCACGGCATTTAGCTGGCAGAGGGGCAGGAGAGCAGCCTTGGACACTGCTTGACTACATGCCCGAGGACTATCTTCTGGTCGTAGACGAATCACATGTGGCCCTTCCGCAGGTACGTGGGATGTTTGCTGGTGACCGTTCGCGCAAGCAGGTCCTCGTCGATTACGGGTTTCGCCTTCCATCAGCAATGGATAACCGCCCGCTGACCTTTACTGAATTTGAAGGCAAAATCAATCAGATTTTGTGTGTCTCTGCTACACCTGGCCCGTATGAATACGAACATAGTGAAGTGATCGTCGAGCAGCTCATTCGTCCAACTGGACTTATCGATCCAGAAATTAGTGTACGACCAACCAGGGGGCAGATAGACGATCTCTTGGCCGAAGTTCGTCAGCGTATCTCTAAGGGGCAACGCGCACTGGTTACGACACTTACCAAGAAGATGGCCGAAGATCTTGCAGACTACCTGCAAGAATTGGGGATAAAGGTGCACTATTTGCACTCTGAGATTGATACGATCGAGCGTGTGGAAATCTTGCGCGATCTACGCTTGGGTGTTTACGACGTTGTGGTAGGTATCAACCTGTTGCGTGAGGGACTAGATCTCCCCGAAGTCTCACTTGTTGCTATTCTAGATGCAGACAAAGAGGGCTTCTTACGCTCAGAAGGCTCACTGATCCAGATGATTGGCCGTGCCGCTCGCCACGTCGAAGGCTGTGTCATTATGTATGCAGATCGGACCACACACTCAATGCAACGGGCAATTGATGAGACGAATCGTCGTCGCCAGTTACAGATGGCTTATAATGAAAAACACCATGTCACACCACGAGGTATTCACAAAGAAATTAAGACCCTCTCAGAACGCATTAAAGCAATGAGTGGAGTAAGTACTCAGACTCCTGATGGGAAACCAATTGTTACACTAGCAGGTATTCCCAAAGAAGACGCGCTTCGCCTTATCAAGGATCTAGAGTCACAGATGCGAGCAGCTGCTAAACAACTAGAATTTGAGAAAGCGGCCCAACTGCGTGACCAAATCATCGAGATTAGACGACAAATGATCGAGTAAAATTGCGCTCAATCATTTTGAAAAGTACACCTATAATTTATCAATAGTAGGCCTATCAGATGCACGATACCTAAAAGAGCACTTTGGGGTATCGTGCTTTCTATGACTACAGGCCTTGCAGGATCTCCACATAGCAGGATCGACTTGGAATCTACTTGTACTCAGTTGTGCTTAGATCTTCAACGGACAAAGTTTCTGCTAGAAGAATGTTCGCTAGTTCGCTATTAGGTAGATACAGAACTACCCATTAGGTGGATTGTTAGCTGGAGATTAGGTGGAACCGTGTTTGTCATTAGATACAAATTTCGCCACTTTTGTTGTTATTAGCTTGACAACCTAATGTATAATGTCAACCAGTGCGTAGAAATTGAGCGCATAACTATTTTTTTTTGGAACAGCGTCACTGTCATGTGTGATTGCTGAGTATGCCAAGAATTTTTGCAGGAACAGCACCACTATTATGGGGCTCATAGCCTGCGTAGCCTGAAAAACATTAGGAGGAAAATGTGATGCTTGTCCATCTGATGCTGGAGCTTTACAATATCGAGCGGGAAATTCTGAGTAACGAACCGCTGATGCGGCGCGTTCTGGACGAGTACCCCTCTCGTATCGGTATGGAGAAGGTCAGTCCTGTGCATTTGTATGATATCGAAACGTCTAATCCTTTAGACGCTGGCTTGTCGGGGTTTGTGGTGATTGCCCAAAGTCATGTCAGTCTCCATGCTTGGCCCGAATACGGTGAGGTCGATATCGATATTTGCTCCTGCAAAGAATTTAGCCAGGAAGACGCAATTGCCTTTGCTAAAGAGGTTTTCCAGACAGACGACGTAGAGGCCCATTTTGTTGTGCGTGCAACGCGTTCTCTGCGCCCACAAGATCCTGATCCAGTGCGTTTAGAGCAGGCTCTGGAGGCACGTTTAGCTAAAGCGGGGGTACGCTAAGGGGTCAGAAAATCTCTCTTCGATCAAGTCAAAGTCAACGACCAAGGTCAATGGCTTGAATATCACAGAGCCCGCCAGAAACTCTATGGGATAAAAGAGTAGAGAGGCGGGTTTCTCGCTAACTTTAGCTTTTTTGCATTAACTTCTTCAGATCTGAGTTGCCGTCTCAGATGATAACAGAACGCTGCCTACAGAGATGGAAGAATCTGAGAAAAAAGAAAGGCTATATTGATTGAATAATACTACAATCACTCAGTTTGGTGCACCAGATGCACCAGATTGCAAGCCGGAAAATGCGCGTTATACAATTATCCCCGCGCCACTCGAATATAGTGTTTGTTATATGGAGGGGACTCGACATGGACCTCAGGCAATTCTCAACGCATCTAGTCAGATAGAACTCTACGATGAGGAATTGGATTGCTCCCCGATCGAAGTAGGAGTATATACTCGTCCTGCACTTGATTACTGTGGCCTCGACCATGCCACAGCACTCAAGATTAGTGGAGATGCTGTCCGTGAGGTTTTGCGGCGAAATCAGGTACCATTGACACTGGGGGGAGAACATTCCCTCTCGGCTCCTCTAATCGCAGCTGTATATGAGCAATATCCTGATCTGACCGTGGTCCATATTGATGCTCATGGCGATTTGCGTCATGAGTATGAAGGCTCTACTCTATCACATGCCTCTATTGAGCGACGTGTTGTTGAAATGGGCATACCATTGCTTGAAATCGGTATCCGCAGCTTTAGCTCTGAAGAAGCGGAGTTCATGAAGACCAAACCGAACGTTGCCATTGTATGGGCTTATCAGCTAGCAAGGGGCAATGCTACTATTCCCTGGGAACGGCTCAGCCAACATACCTATGTGACTATCGACTTGGATGCCATTGATCCCAGTGAAATGCCTGCAGTAGGCACTCCTGAGCCTGGTGGGTTAAGCTGGTATCAGGTGCTTGATCTTTTCAAAGAGATCTGCCGATATAGTACTATTGTTGGTATGGATGTCGTTGAACTATGTCCTATGGCTGGACAGACTCATGCGGACGTTTTGGCTGCCAAGCTAGTCTATAAGATGATTGGTTACCATGCATTCTCAGAACGCCGATGCTAGCAAGCTATCGTACGGGGTGGATCCATATCATCTAGCGGGATTTCCAAATCTTGGCTTGAGAAAGTACTCAATTGGCCAGTTGTCCATGAGTTGATGTGTTTTTTCCATTGCTGGTGGTGAGAAAGAATGACCTATTGTGTTGTTATGTTCCATCAAATATGTTAAAATAGATGTAGCAGGGATTAGTGGTCACATGTCCAAGTGGCAGGGATAGAATCCCCTACAAAACATCTAGAAATATTAGCTGAAGGGCTACCTTGCTGGGAACAGACAAGGTATCATTGGATTAACCGGTTTGGCCAACAAAGGGGCTGTTGAGGGCAGCCCACACTGTGAAGTGTTCGTACCCCAAAGGCAAAACTATCTGCGGGGATGCAGATGAAAACTCCCGTCATTG
>CBJMBI010000211.1:0-6802 GCA_966427955.1 uncultured Ktedonobacterales bacterium | reverse complement strand
GGTTGAGCTACCATAAAATCCTCCGTACTCGGCTAAGGAGTCTTGAAGCGCAGTAGGACACGTCCAAACCGGATTTCATCATTATCATGAAGTGGAGTTGGTGTTTTGGCAGCGAGTCGCTGTCGATTGTGGAATGTGAAGTTGGTACTATTCTCATCCTCTATCATGTACTGACCGTTCTGGAAGAAAATACGTGCATGCAAGCGAGATACACCTCCCTCTTCACCACCATGAGGGGTCAGGTCAATATCAGGGAAGATGCCGCTCACCGCGTCTTCACGTCCAATGACGATATTATCTTTGCCGCTCAAGTCAAATTCTTGATTGTCGGCTTCAACGATCAGGCGTGCCTGTAAAGCCGATGCCGCGCCAACGGGAGGCTGAACGACAGGTTCCTCAGGAGTAGCTGCGGGTACCTGATTTACAACTGCTGGTGCACCTAGCAGGCTAACACCGCAATTAGAGCAAAAAGCTTCCCCTGCGGGATTGATTGATCCACAAGATGGGCAAGCCTGACTCTCTGTTGCGGCAGGAGAAGCGGGTGCTTGAACAGGTGCTGCGGTAGCAGCTTGTGTAGTACCTACATTCAGTGGCTCACCACACTCGTCACAAAAGGCTGATCCATCAGGATTTTCATGACCTAAAGAACAATGTACTGGCATAGAAACTTATCCTTCCTCATAATTACAATTATTTCTACTAACATCAGTCTTACTAGGGAAGATCTGGTCTACATTTCATAGAAGCCGGAGAGTGCTGACAAGATATTTCTCCGTCTCTACCAGATCTTGTAGTCGGGTTAGGGTAATAAATCGTCCAACCTCTGTGTGAGTTTGCGCGTCTTATTACCAATATTTTTGACCTGCTCTTGCGAAATTTGCTGCCCTTGGTTGATCTGTTCGATGGCAGAAAGCGTTTCCGGATCAAGGACACGGGTGACATTAGTTGCCAGTTTAGTGGTTGCTTTGCCGGTACGCTTGTACTCATCCAGCATGCGCGTCACGAGGCGCTGAGCATTGGTCCGCTCAGCAAAATTCATCACTAAGGCATTGACCTGAGACGCTAGGTTGGTATCTGTAGTAAACGTGACTTTAATGTCATCTCGTATTTGCTCTCTAGTCAGTCCTACTACTGGTACATCATAGGTCAGTTCGGCTTGACAGATGCGGAAAAGGCCAGCGGGACGAGGATCGATCATCAACTCGACCAACACAGACTGCGCCGTCTCTTTCTCGAGGTCGCCCAACCCAATAGTAACTTGACGATCAGAGAGAGCCGATTGGTCGATATCCTGAATAATAGGGAGAACCTTGACTGCTCTGCGTGGTGTGACTCCAGCGGGTAGACGCAATGTTAATATGGCATTACGGATAGCGACGGCTACTGCGCTTTGTACCTGCCGTTCAAAGATAGCCATGGCGTCTGATGGATTGCGAATGAACTCGGCAGGCATACCTCCGCTTATCTGACCAATGTCATCCAAGAGATTCTCATCCCAGTCAGAGCCAATGCCCAATGGGTAGATAGCGATGCCGGATGCAGCAGCATCCCTGGCAAGCTGACGACAGCGATCGGTATCCCCGTAGGTAACGCCATCAGTTAACAGAATCATGCGCTTGACGGCATTACCAGTATCCCAGCGGCGCAACTCGCCCAATCCGTGGACCATGCCGAGTGACATAGTGGTACCACCTGCATCCTGGATACGATCAATAGCCGCTTTCATGCCAGGCTTATCATTGGCTGGCATTGAGGGAATAATTACCTGGGCGGTATCATCGAAGATAACCACTGAGATGTAGTCCGTAGGATCTAAGCGATCAATAACCATCTTGACGGCTTCTCGGACGTTTCGGAGCTTAGCTCCTCGCATAGAACCAGAGTGGTCAATCACCAGGGCAAAATTCAACGGCATACGGACCTGCGCCATTAACGCCGTTGGTTTTGCTTCCAGTAAAACATATGCAACTTGGCTTCCACCAGTGACGGGTAGGAACTCTTTCCCCAACTGGTGTGTTAGTGTTACCTCTCCTGGCATCTTCTAATCAGCTCCTTTCAAATCTTGCTGGCCCTAGTGCAGAATATGGTGATCTTTTGGACTTACTTGTATATAAATCTCCTCATGCGTTAATGGAGGCAATGATTAGCGTCTGTACTTTTTTATGATTCAATCTGGGAATCCTGTTACAGGATACTGCCAGCAATGAGTATCCTGCACTAGTATAGCATATCTCATCAGCGTACAAAAACGACCACAGCGCTTACGTTATCCTCACCACCGTTAGCGTTAGCTGTTTCGATTAGTTGTGTACAGGCAGTTTGCGGGTCTGGAGCGGCGTTGAGAATCTCGGTTATTTGTGGATCGCGTATCATCTCCCACAACCCATCAGAACAACTTAGCAGAATATCCCCCGGATGAATTTGCTGTTTGAATACATCAATCTGCACATTCAGCTTATCGCCAATGTTACGGTAAATTTGAGAGCGCTGTGGATGTGTATACACATCTTCTGGCGTTATCAATCCTCCAGCGACGAGTTGCCCAACGAGTGAGTGATCGTTAGTTAGCTGATAGAGTTTTCCATCACGTAATATATACGTCCGACTATCTCCTACGTTAAAGATATAGGCATGTTCCCCTACGATCATTGAGCCGGTCAGTGTGCAGCCCATGTCTGTTTTTTCGCGTTGGTTGCGTTGGCAGATGGTCGTATTGGCCTCTTCTATCGCTCGCTGGAGAAGGCCCAGCACGTGATCCTCTTCCTGCAACTTGGCAACATCTTCAGCTTTTTCAGTATTTAATGGTGGCAAAAGCAACTCATGAATGACACGCTCGGCAATAATTTTTACTGCCATGCGGCTAGCCTCTTGTCCACTGTCATGTCCACCTAAACCGTCGCAGACGAGAAAGATGCCAACGGGTGACGAGATGGATTCATGAACACGTGTCAGTAATAGAACGAGCGTACTGTCCTCATTGGGTGAATCCCGGCGTTCTCTACCGGCGTCAGAGTCGCACGCGGCTAGTAAATGGACGCCATTGGGAAAGGAACTTTGGAGAGCCTGAGGCAGTTCGATCACATAGGTATGGCCCTGATCGACAAAGGTATTAACAATAGCTCCCTGTAGGACGCCAGTCTGAGCGTCATTTATACGAGAGGTTGGATATTCATGCATCTGATAAGAGGCATTGAGTAACTCTGCGCCACAATTGTTGCAAAACTCATCATCTTCGGCATTCTCTTCGTATCCACAATTCCAGCAGCGCAGATAGCCCTTGCGGTCAACCACTTCGTAGATGTGTTCTTCCTGAGCATCTTTGGCAACCTGAACGATTTCGTAGCGTTGGCTAACGAGTGTGCCAATGGCTAGAACGGGAAATGTATTGCCACTCTGGTCTGTTGTCTCGCTTGTGACTTCATGCATATTCTTTTCCTCTTGTGGGGAGGGGGCATGCTCAGTAGTACCGGAATTCTCCTCTTCTGGACTTAGTGTTTGATCTCGGTCAAAGTGATTTTCTTCATGTATTATTGAGTTTGCCTTTTCAGCAGAATTTTCTTGTGTACTATCCGTATAGGAAGCAGAAGATGTGCTATCCTCCTCACTCTCAAAATCGGTTGAAGATGAAACAGGTTGTGACGTGGGAGCGTAAACCGTCGGTGCACATTCTGAACTTACAATGATTGTAGGCATCTCACTGATATCCTGTTGGTATTGGGAATGTTGTCCAACAGGCAAAGGAGACGAAGGCTCAGTCTCAAAAGGTTCTGAAATGGTTGGTGCATCGACAAGATCAGCATCCGTAGGTACTCTGGAGTGGTTTGCCTGTTCAGATTCAGAATGAAGAGCCTGATCCCAAGGACCCTTCTCAGTCTGCTCCTCACTATCTCGTTGCCAACGTCGAGCGTGGAACTCTGCCATTTGTTCTGGTGGAACAATCTCCGTAGGATCAAGGCTGGGATCATTAGCATCAGGCGCTGGCTGTTGACCAGCTAGAGCAGGTTGAGTGTTATATCTATCTGAGGGCTGTGGTGATGATGACATCATACCTTGTGGGGTCTCCGTTGATTGAGTTGCCTGTACTCCAGCAACTGTCTCAACTGCAAGGACTCCACCGCAACCTTTACAGAATTTAGCATTGTCACGATTGAGTGTATGGCACAACGGACAGAGCATCGTTGCCCTCCTTTAGAGCAATTTTTTTAATCGAATTGCCTCGGCATTATGTGGATCACGTTGCAGAATTTCGTTGACAATGAGTCCAGCATCTGCTTTTTGATTGATCTTGAGAAAACACGTTGCCATGGCAGTATAGATTTCGAGTTGATATCCTGTAATCTGGCGAGCGCGTTCTAAGGCACTCAAGGCGGACTTCCATTCCTTTTGTTTTATATGTGCACGCCCTAGTTCGTACCAGCCTTCCCATACATCAGGATCTTGCTGTGTAGCCTGACGTAACCATTTGATTGCGGAGGATGGTTGTTTCGTGTCAGTGTACAGCCGTCCCAATGCGATCAGGATTAATGGATGGTCAGCTTTGATTTTCAGACCATCCTGAAGGTATGCTTCGGCCTCACGATAGGAATTTTGCTCCATAGCTGCCTGACCAAGCTGATAGTAGACTGCAGGATCTTGAGGGTCCAGAGCTAGCGCTTTCTTGAATGCTGCGATGGCATGCGATGGACGTTCTAGATCGCGATAGCACAGGCCGAGTTGAAAATAGGCATCCAAGGTGTCATTTTTCTGACGTAAGGCCTCCTCAAAGTACTCAGCTGCACGCTTCATATAGTCATTAGCTTGCTTTTTATTGCTATCACGTACAGACTGACTAAATTGTCGATAGGAGCGGCCAAGGTTATAGAGTACGTCATAGGAGGGGCTACCCTGCTGCTGTGCTTGTGTAAAGAATTCAATGGCCTTCGCATAGTTTTTATTTGTAAGTTCCTGTAATCCGGCCTGTAAAGCGGCAGAGGCAGGATCTTGTACAGTTGCACTCTTAGTCACAGGCCGTGCCAGAATTGGCTGTACCGGACGAGCTGGGGATGGCTTAGCTGGATGTGACTGAAGCGTTTGTGGCTGCGAGACAGGTCTGGCTGGGATAGGGGCCCGTCGGATCTGTGGTGGGGCGACAGCGATGCCTTGTACCAAGGGCTGACCATCACGTTTGCAAAATTTGGCACCGGGCCTATTATGAAAGCCACATTTGGGACAAATCAGCCCGTTTCCGTTGGTGAACGTCTGATTACTCATCGGTTGTACGATGATCGTAGAATTGGGCGATAGTGATGGAATCTGTACTGTCGAAGGAGTTGCCTGAGAAGGTAAGCATTGCTGTAATGCCACGCGCATTGCCTCAGCAGTCTGAAAGCGTTGTGCTGGATTCTGCTGCATGGCTTTGATAATGACCTGCTCAGTGGGACAAATCTGCTTATTGCTTACTTGTATGGTACGCAGACGTGGGTTCTTTGCTAGGATACTTCCCGGTGCTGGAGTCTGAATAGGATCAGGTTCATAATTAGTTAACAAGTGGTACATAGTCGCACCCAGTGAATAGATGTCAGAGCGTGCATCGGTCTGTACCAACTTGCCTGGATTCTGAGTTGAGCGTCTCTGACCAGGAGCTGTAATTGAGCCAAGATGCTCAGGTGATGCATACGAGATCGTGCCCAGGTTTTCTGTATTTGTACGTTTATTAGGATCGAAGCGGCGTGCAATCCCAAAATCGATCAACTGGACCTCATTGTTGGGAGTGATCATGATATTGCCCGGTTTCAGATCTCGCAGAATGATAGGTGGTGTACGGGTATGAATATAGGTTAATGCCTCACAGACTTGTATCATCCACCTAATGACTTGGTCTTCTTGTAGAGGAGCTTTACTATCCTCTAGGATCTTCTCCAAGCTACGTCCGGGAACAAACTCCATGACGAAATAATAGTTCCCACGTTCTTGGAAAGGCAATGTCAACGCTGCGATATATGGGTGCTTAAGACCACGTAACAATGCAATTTCTTTATTGAAACGGTCAATCGCGCTTTTACGATCTTCTTCACTTGTATTAGGACTGATGAGTAGTTCTTTGACCGCATAGTAGTATGGAGGCGTACCCGGTGGAGTTCCAATCTGTTCCACTTTATAAACGGTGCCCATGCCACCTTCACCAAGAATCTGCACGATCTTAAATTTTCCGTCAAGGACCGTACCTATTGGGAGAGCCATACAGCTATCATCTCCAAAAGCGCTTAAAGTATCTATTATAATCAGTGCGCACTGATATCAACCACGATCGCGGTGATATTGTCCTCGCCGCCGTTCTCATTAGCCAATGTGATCAACTTGTCACAAATGACTTGTGGATTACTTTGCTCTTTTAGCAGATCTTCTAGGTCTTGATGATGTACCATTTCCCAGAGACCATCAGAACAGAGCAATAATTTGTCGCCGGGGTGCAGCGTCTCGTGAAAAATATCAACCTCAATATTTTTGTGGCCTGCACCAAGTGAACGGTAGATTAAATTCCGTTGTGGGTGTGTATAGACATCTTCATCTGTAATCTGTTTGGATTCCACAAGCTTGGCAACTAGGGAATGATCTTGCGTTAGTTTTGTCAAGTGATTATCTCTTAAGAGATACGTACGACTATCCCCAACGTTGGCAATATATGCCTGATCATTCTGAATGAGTGCGGCAGTTACAGTGCTACCCAATCCCCGAGCAGAACTTTTGCGCTCACCGTAGCGTAAAATAGCCCGATTAGCTTCCTGAATGGCTGTTCGCAATTGATCTTCAATAGTCACAGACG
>CBJMBI010000210.1:0-6812 GCA_966427955.1 uncultured Ktedonobacterales bacterium | reverse complement strand
CAGAAGCAGCACCAGGACCAGTGGATACTGAATGGGTCTTTGACTACTTTTTAGAGCAGATCTAGTCAAGGCCTCGATTCAAAGATGCTACAGGGGTGCGCGTCATTTTTTTGCATTGGGAAATCTGCGGAGTATGAATGCATAGAATGCCAAAGAGGCGGACCTGAATTTATCGCGTCCGTTGACCGGGGCACACACCTTCTTGCAAAAAATGACGGACACCCATGCCACAATGCCGCAGGTAATCATTGAAAAAACAATGCTTTTTATGCTATACTAGCTTTGTAGCAAATACGCCATCAAAAATGTAAAGTAACACTTAGGAGTTAGGTATGACAACTGTGACAAGTGGTACGTTAGCCCTTGCTCATAAACAAGGAGGATCAGAAGAGCAACCTCTGCCTAATCAGCAACTTTAGCAACAAGTGCAACATTTGCAACATTCGTGACCTAGCCCTTACTCAGAATAAGGGAGGTACCCCCTTGTTTTATAATACCTCCAAACAGGAATACTACTCATTTGCCTTCTGTAGAGTAGAGGCCGCCATCACATTACCAGAAAGGGAGCCTCCTGCTATATGCAGAGTGGGAAGGCTAAGATGAGAATATCTCTTGCCTGGATGAGATTGGTCAAAGATCTTGAGAGCGTCAAAATGACAAATGTTGCAGTTGTTGCTAAAGTTGCACTCGTTGCAGAGGCTTCAGACCATCATTGTAACACTTCTTTAACGCACATTCATTTCAAAGAGATCATCCCTTGGGATCACCGCATCTATATGACTATTTTGTTCTTGCCTTTCGTTAGTATCCACTACATCGATAACTGAAATAGAAGCATCAGCGTTTTCTGGCACTGGTGCTGTTTTGAGCCACTCGATAACAGAGTTTACACGTATCATATCTTTATTGCGAGGAGACCTCTGCAAAGGTGCTCTATTGAGGCGTCGTTTCGAGTGGCCAGTAATCCGCATAACTTCTTCCAAGGTAGTTGATTTTTGGTTTTTTGCCAGCCACTCAGAGGCAATTTTGGGATAGCGCTTAACTACTTCCACAAGCTCTGCATTAAATGCAATGATACCAGTACTTTGTCCATCCATTTTCCCAACTTCAAACACCGTGCTACTTGACTCACTCTCCCCTGTGTTTCTCTCTGCAAAAATAAGAGGCCTGGACTGGTTTTGTAGCTCCTCTAGACGTCGGTTCAGTTCCTCAATTTGAGGTTCATACATCGCTTTCATTTGAGCAGTGACACCAGCAATTACTGCATCAATATCGATCGGCTTTTCCCAAAACCAACGAAAAGACTTTGGCAATCTCCCTTTACTTAATTGCTTATTAGCATGCATAACGGCACGAATACTTAATGCTCGCAACTCCTCATCTGCTTGCCTTTGTAAATAGTCGTTGCGAATCTGCAGGAGCCTGATCCGCTTCTTTTCATCAGCTTCATACTCTTCCTCATTCAAACTATCCAGCGGCCTAACATTCACAATCATTTCGGCAGCAATAGACATGAGGATTACAAAGAGCGGAAACGATGCAAGTACATATGGCGCGATAATTTGTATCCATGCTGGTGCATTTGGCAAGACCTTCATTGGATTAAAATCATTCAGTGAGATCGCTAAATTCGCGAAAGTGCTTGTACTACAACAAATGGCAATGAAAAGGAGAAATTGCCTTGCCCTTTGCTCGTCAGAGCGATATTTTGCCTCGAGTAGAGCCTGCATCAGGATGATCGTTACCAGGTCCAGGAAGAAACTGACAGCAAAACCAAGATATTGAGCAATACCAGGAATATCATGGCTATTACCAGTAATGCCAAAGAAGATTCCTGCATGCAGGACTGAGACAGCCATAAAAATAATATTGACAGTCCAGAAAAAGCCGGCACGTGTAAATACTTTCGCATGCAGTTGACCAAGGGTCTTGCTAATGATTGTTTGGTTCTTTACAATCATGACTACAACAACGATGCTGAAAATAGCAGCAACTACACCAGGTGTGATATATGGATTAATTAAATATGCAGTGTCCATTAGTACAATCTCTCGCTTTCATCCACCATACACTTTAAAGAGTCCAGGACAATCTTTTTCTAATCTTTCTCTTGCAAAGAGTAGCACACGAAAACCTAGCCTGCCTAGTTTTAGCACGAAAGAACTAGTTGACCGGTCAATAGAGCAGACAAGTCATGACTTATCCAGACATAAGCAGAAAGAGGAAGTTAATCTTTTCATTTCCTTCCTGTAGAGCTTGCTACTGTCTATATCCCCTGCTATACTCGCTACATATAGAAGAATGCGTGCCAACCTACACAGATTAGGAGTGCAAGCAAACCTTCTTTTTGTTGAAGCCTGATCTGAGCAAATGAGGTCTCTATGTCCATACACCAGCATAATAGCGATATAGACTGTATCGGGAGTCATCAGCGCTTGTACACCCCTGACCGTTTTCACAGTCTTGTAGAAACATCTGCTAATGTCTTTTGGGTGACCACACCTGAAGGTGACATTTTAGAAGAGAATCCCTCCTGGGCCGCTTTTACCAAACAAGAATTTACCTGCTATCAAGGTAAGGGCTGGTTACAGGCTATTGATCCACAAGATAGAGATTACTTTGAAAAGATGCAACGCCAGACGATTGAAATAGGACAAGTCACCAGCTTCGAATGTCGAATTTATCAAGCTGATGGGCAGTATCACAAAGTTCGCATACAAAGTATTCCTGTACATGATTCATACGGCCATATTTATGAATGGATGGGTATAGGAACAGATATTACACATCTCAAGCAAATAAGAGGAGATTACTTGCAGTATGCTGTACAAGCAGCCAAAATTGGCATCTGGGACTGGTACGTGCCGGACAATGAAATAACCTGGGACGACCAGTGTAAAGCACTCTTTGGAGATCCTAATATCAATGACAGACAGCTAAACTATGAGTTCTTCCTTTCTCGACTCCACCCAGATGATTGCGAGCGTGTTAATACCCTTGTACAACGCACCGTCAATAAGCAGGATGAAAACTACAGTACTGAATTTCGCACCATTTGGCCAGATCAGAGTGTCCACTGGATCGCCACACGAGGCAAGGGCTTCTATGATCAGCAAGGCAAGATTATCCGCATGCTAGGAGTTGCATTTGATGTAACTAAGAGCAAAAATGCACAAACTTGTTTACATGACATCGAGGAGAAATTTCGCCAATTAGTCGATACGAATGTCATAGGAGTACTCATCACCGATCTCCAAAAAGGAAACATCCTCAAAGCAAATGCCGCTTTCCTTTCACTTGCCGGATATAATCAAGAGGACCTTGCCACCGGGTGCTTAAGATGGCAGGATCTCATCACTCCTAAATTCGCTGATCATTATGAAAAGGTCACCCACGAAATCCTATCCACAGGAGTTTTTATACCTTTCGAGAGTGAGCTACAGACAAAAGATGGTAAGCCTATTCCTATATTAGTAGCAGGCACCCTTCTCGAACCAGAGAGCGAGATAACCATCTGCTTTATTCTCGATATGAGTGCTCAAAAAGAAGTAGATAAACAAAAGGATGTATTTATCAGCTTGATTAGTCATGAGCTGCGTACTCCTTTGACAACTATCAAAGGCAATATTCAGCTAGCACAACGTCGTTTAAAGCGTTTGAAGCAAAAATCTACATTACTCTCTTCTGAAGACAAATCGGTCATCAATGAAGTAGAGTCATTGCTTGAACGCGCAGTCCATCCAACCGAGATACAGAGCCGATTAATTAACGATTTACTTGATGTATCACGTATTAATGCTAATAAATTGGATTTGTCTCCAAGTTTGCATAATCTCGTTTCCATTGTTCACGAGACCGTCGAAAACCTTCATTCCACTCAGCCAAACCGTCAGTTACTCTTTCAACATTCAGAGCATGATCAAGTGCCCGTTATGGTTGATAGCGATCGCATTGGTCAAGTAATAGCAAATTATATTACCAATGCTCTCAAGTATTCAGCAGCAGATAAGCCTGTCATTGTTGGGCTCACAGTAGAGGAAACAGAGGCAAAAGTTTGGGTACAAGACTTTGGTCCAGGTCTTACAACAGAAGAACAGGAAAAGGTTTGGCAGCGCTTTCATCAGATACCTAATGGTCAAACCCATAGTGGCCACAAAACAGGTCTAGGATTGGGGCTCTATATCTGCCAAACGTTGATCAAGCAGCACAATGGAAAAGTTGGTGTTGAAAGCCAACCCGGCCAGGGCTCCACTTTCTGGTTTACGCTGCCGATAGCTCGATAGGCAGCATCATACCAAACTCTTGCGAGGACGTATCCAATGCCCAATGCCTGCATCATTATCTCGATGCTGTGGGCTACAATAGGATTTGCCACGGCTTACCAAGCGACAGCGCAGGCAGATTGGTTCGTTACAGTAAGAGCAGTGTCGCAATGTCAATTTGCTACAAAGAATGCAACGAAATAAACTTGATTTCATTTCGCTATCTCCCTTCTCTGTCAATATGTCCTATTCAAGTAGCATGTTAGGTAATACGGACTGCGCATGCAAAAAGTTACAGCGAGAACGATGCCAAAAACTGTCCTTGTTTCCTCCTCAGAAATATCCAAACTTCTGTTACACTAGAATTAGGAGAACGTCACAGGAACATATGACTGGCAAAAGCCTTTCGGGCGACTATTGCTAACCACTTCTCCTCAAAACTATGGCTGTTTTGACCTATATATTTGATTTTGGTCAGGAATTCGCGTATTCTAGATAGAGGAGTGTTGACGTTCAAGGATAGAGATCCACAGCTGTCGATGTGGAGAGTAGAATGTAAAGAGAAGGCATTCCGTGGACTTGTTTATACATGTTGTGCGCGGTGTAGATAGTTCTCCATGGAGCATTATCTGGATTGTGCTCTTGATAGATTGTTTTGTGAATACGGATCTTAAGGGACCACAGAAGCTTTGGTGGATTCTCTTCATGCTTCTTACCCACTTCTTTGGGGCTCTACTCTACTTCTTTTTGGGACCAGCACAAATCTATCGCCATTTAGTCAATAAAATGAATGAGCAAGTCCAATCGTCAGATAATAATCCAGATATGCAGCCAGCAAGTCAGGAATGGTATCAACGAACCCTACACAGTGTCTATCCACAATCACAACCGTCTCCTCTTGGAGGACAACATGCTTATCCCGGAGAATCTGATGCCTACAAGCAAGGCTATCGTGCTCAGGAGCATGTCCCATCTCTTTCTACACAAGAAGCCGGTTCCACTGACCCATTCTATGAAGAGCCTCAGGCTACCTATCCAGAAATGACTCAGGAACAAAAGTAGGAATTTCAGCTGCAATGATCAGGAGGGAACAGTGTATCATGGCGCCTCAAATGGAGTCAAACCAACCTATCTCTGAGCAGCCTAGCGCAGCTTATGGTGCTTACGAGGGAACGAGAGAATCTTATCGCCAGCAGTATGAGACTAAATATCAACAACCTACATTTGATGATAATTTTGTGGAGGCTGTAGCTCAGCGTCTTGCTCAGCACATGCATCAGAATACTACTGGAAAGGTACGTGAGAAAGGAGATCGGCTCTCTCCTGAGCAACGTACTGCCATTGCAATTGTTTCCATCATTTTTTCCCTACTGCCACTGATCCCTCTTGGTATCGTGCTAGGCCAACTAGGGATTAGTGGATTGATTGCACTCGGCATCGTCTGCCTGACCATATTTCTGGTGAATGCCGTCATCCATAGTATGTTGAGTTCTGGGAAGTAAAGAACGCCGCGGAACTGAAAATATTTCAGCCGAGGTTTGGTCGGGTACTACAACCTTAAGAGCACCCCGCACAACAGTCACAACAGTAGGCACCTCTTTTGCAGTGTAGCCAAAGGGATCTCCATCGAGCTGGATCGCCACTGGTCGCCTAGTATAAATTTTTACCGTGCGGCCTGTCTCGTAGCGAACCCATTGACGTCGCTGCTCACGATGCAGCAAAAAGTCCGCCAGAACAGCGAAGCGTCCAAAGACATTTTGTTTGCGCACAACACAGATATCCAACAGCCCATCATCACATTTGGCCTGCCAAGTATATTTGAGTGCTCCCCCATAGAGCTGTGTATTACCAATAATGATCTGCAATGCATTAAGTTTGATTACACGTCCCGCCACTTCCAGCAATACACGGAAAGGACGGTAGCCTATTCCCATCCAAGTTCCCATCAGCAAATAGCCCAATACACCAAGACGTTTGATCGGCTTCTTTTCTACCTCGTGAGTGACCTCAGCATCCCAGCCAATACCAGCCATGAGTAGGAAGTAATGATCATTTATTAGGCCAAGATCAATACGTCGTATTTGACCGTTGACGAGAACATTGCAAGCCCCAATACTATCTAATGGGATGCCCACTTCACGAGCCCAGACATTAACGGTCCCACAAGGTAGCACTCCCAGCGCGGTCTCGCTACCCACCAGTTCTTGAATGACTTCATTGATCGTGCCATCACCCCCCACTGCAACAACAACGTCCACATGCTGTTCAACCGCTTGGCGGGCAAATTTGCGCACATCACTAACCTGCTGTGTTAACTTTAATTCAGTTCGCCAACCCTGATTACGCAAAAAGGAAATAGCGTCCACTATGTGATTCGCATGTTGCGCATAACTGCCAGATGTTGGATTAGCAATCAAGATGGCAGCGTTTTGCCGCCACGTATCTTCTTGCATATGCACCTCTCACCGCCGATAAAATACCAGACTAGGGCTATAAGGCCAACTCTTAGTCCACCCTGGGTACACGTGCTAGGATCTCCGAAACAACTTC
>CBJMBI010000209.1:0-6863 GCA_966427955.1 uncultured Ktedonobacterales bacterium | reverse complement strand
TTTCAATACCCGTGATCTGGAGCTGCTCTGCCAGAAGATTTGCCCATGCATTGAGTGCTGCATAACTTACATGTTGCCCCTGGAAGGTCGCTGCTACTGCATCCGGCGTACAGCGTACCTGCTCTGCAAAAAGGCTATGCAGGCACGTATCAACCGGATACTCTTGGTGAGTGGCATTCCAATCCGCTAGCATCTGCTGCTGCTCAGAGGCAGAGAGGAGGATTATTGTCGAGAGTGAACGGGTGGGGTCCATGACAAATTGTGTGATGATCTCCTGAAGGTGGATCAGGAGATTTTTCATGGCTGTATCGGTATAATACTGGCAATCATAACTGATGCGGAGGAGAAATTGTGTTGCAGGCACAACGGTCAGAGTGAGTGGGTAATGTGTATGTTCTTCCGAGTAGACACGCTCTATGCGTAATGCATACTCATCGTTACGTTTTTCCTCATGAGATAGTTGTGGATAATTTTCAAAGATGAAGAGATTCTCAAAGAGCGGTATTCCACGTGGAATATCACTCCATCCCTGAATGTCAATAAGTGGTGTGTATTCATAGTGGCGCAGTTCCACATTCGTATTTTGTATATACTGGAGCCAGCTAAAGATTGCTTCCTGTGGTGAAATACGTAGACGCACTGGAATAGTGTTAATAAAGAGTCCCACCATTGATTCGGCCCCACTTAAGTCTTCTGGTCGACCAGCAACAACATTGCCAAAAAGGATATCTTGTTCACCACTATAGCGACCTAGTAGCAGAGCCCACGCTCCCTGAAGCAGGGTATGTGGCGTCAACTGGTAGTATCGGCTTAGAGCCTGAATCTGCTGTGATAATTGAGTTGAGAGGAAATGCACCTCTTCACGAAACTCCTGTCCTTGAGCATGTTGAGGTACGCTATTCCCTTTGATAATGATTGATGTCGGTCCATATTTCCCACGTAGATATTCTCGCCAGAATTGTTCTGCTTCCTGTTGGTCTTGTTGTCTTAACCATTGTATATAGTCACGGTAAGGTCGTTCTGCCTGAAAATGAGGAAGAGGTTGTCCTTGTCTCTGTGCCATATAAGCCGTGGTGAGTTCATTGACGAGCAGTGGAATATTCCAGCCATCAAGGAGCGCATGATGAAAACTCCAGGTAACATGATAATGTGTCTCAGAAAGGCGTAGAATAGCTAAACGTAGTAGAGGAGCTACGTCAAGCTTAAATCCAGCTCGACGATCTTCCCGGATGTAGGCCAGAAGTTGTGTCTGTTGTTCTTGTTCTGATAATGCGCTCCAGTCATCTTGTTTTACGGGAAGGGAAGCATGGTTACAAACAATTTGTACAGGTTCTTCCTCTTCGCTTATATAAAAGCAGGTCCGCAGTACGGCATGTCGATCTACGATATATTGCCAGCTAGCTATAAATGCCTGTATATCAAAAGGGGAACAAATTTGCATATGCACTTGTTGGAAGTACGTGCCAGATGTGGGAGCATAGATACTGTGAAAGAGCATTCCTTGTTGCATGGGTGATAAAGGATACATATCCTGGATAGCGTTACTGTGGCGTACTCCTTCCTGAGAAGGTTGTTGGGCGAGTATTGTTGCCACAATGTGGTCTAATTGATGCTGATCCAGATGCAGAAGCGGGAAATCAGCAGGAGTAAAGCCACCGATTGCTTGCTGGCAATGAAGAAGAATAGTGCGTAGGTGCTCAATAAACTGGTGAGCTAAGTGTGTAATGGTCTGTGAGGTATGAACAGTAGTGCTATATGTCCATGCGCATTGTAACTGACCATCTAGTAGTGTACAGTTAATTTCAAGGAGATGTGCTCTTTGTCCATCAGGATGGAGATTTTTGCCAATAGCTCCACTTGTTGGTTGGAATAAGCGCGTGACTAGCTGCTCCTGGCGAAACTGACCCAGGTAGTTGAAGCTGATGTCTGCTTTGGGGATGGCACGCATGCTGTTTTGTACATCCTCATCCTCATTCATATAGGACAGAAGACCATAACCAATGCCGTGATGCGGAACCTGTCGTATGCTCTCCTTGATCGTTTTAATGGTGGTAGCTAATGGCTGAGATGGATCTGCATGCAGGAGGAGTGGATAGAATGTCGTATACCAACCTACCGAGCGAGAGAGGTCGCAATCGTCGAAAAGCTCTTCTCTGCCATGCCCTTCAATATGGAGCAAGATCTCGTAGCTGTTTTGCCATGCTGCAATCGTTAATGCTACAGCAGTAAGCAGTATTTCCTGAATATGGGTGTGGTAGGTTTCAGATATCTCGTGTAGCAGTGCTTGGGTTTCCGCTGCCGTCAGGGCAACCTGGACGGTTTGGGTCGAGGCTATCGTGTTCCTCTGGCTACCAGAGTCGAAATCAACTGGAAGCGGTGAAAGGTGTTTTGCCTGTGCTATACGCTCCCAGTACGGAATTTCTTGGCTCTGCATCTCGGTGTGAGCATAGGTATGAAGACGGGTAGCCCACTCTTTATATGAAGTAGTTTTTGCAGGAAGTTGGAGTGGTTCCTGACGTAGTAATTGTTGGCACAATGTCTCCAGGTCTTCGAGGAGGATACGCCAGGATACTGTGTCAATAACAAGGTGGTGAATGATGACCACAAGTTTTTGGGGAGACATATTTCCCGTTTCAAACAGAAGACATTGCATCAGTGGACCACGCTCAATATGTAAGCTTTCCTGAGCTTTATTGGCATAGTGCTCGATCATTGCTCTTTGTTGTTCTACTGTATATTCAGCTAGATCAATGCAAGTCAGCGGAACAACTCCATCAAAGGATAGATTGTTGGCTTGCCATCCCTGTTCTGTATGAATGAAGCGCAGGCGTAAGGCGTCATGATGTATCAAAATATGTTTGAGTGCTTGTTCAATAATGGTAAATGGTATTTTCGATGAGATTTGCAAAAGGAAGGATTGATTCCACTGATGCTTTACCGGCAAGGTCTGCTCAAAGAACCAGCGCTGTATAGGAAGTAGTGAGACAGGACCTGTGACCATTTGCTGTTCTGCTGATGGCTGTGATTGGGCATTGATGACTGTAGAGAGCAGAGCAATAGTTGGATATTGGAAGACTTGTTTGGACGTAACCCGCAACCCTGCTCGGCGTACACGAGTCACAATCTGGAGGCTGAGAATAGAATCTCCTCCCAGGCTAAAAAAGTTATCGTGAATATCAATCTGCTCTATACCCAATACCTGTTGCCAGATTTCGTGCAAAAGATGCTCTATAGCATTACGAGGGGATTGGATCTGTTCTTTTTGCGTACGAGCGAATAACGTTGGAGAGGGAAGGGCTCTATAGTCAATTTTGTTGTTCGGTGTGAGGGGAAGGCTTTCTAAGAAGATAAGAAAGGAGGGCTGCATGTATTCTGGCAGCTTCTTTTGTAAGTAGCGGCGTAACTCAGCTTCTTGTAGTCCATGCGCATGGACGCTTACTATGTATGCTACTAAGCGCTTTACTCCAGAATGCTCTGTATGAGTTGTCAAGACACACTGACGGATAGCTGGATGTTGTGCTAACACCGCCTCAATTTCTGCCAGCTCAATCCGATGCCCACGTATTTTGACCTGATTATCAACACGTCCAATAAATTCAATGGTCCCATCTGATAAGAAACGGGCCAGATCACCTGTCTTATAGAGACGAGCACCAGGAATATTGCTGAACGGATCGGGCAGAAAATTTTCTGCGGTCAGCTCTGGCTGCTGCAGATAGCCTCTGGCTAGCCCAATACCTCCAATATAGATCTCACCTATGGCACCTACCGGTACTTCCTGTAAATATTGGTTTAGCAATAAAATACGTGTATTTGCTACTGGTTTCCCTAACGTAGGAAGTAGTCCATCAATTTCACAGAGGCACTGGGTGGCTATAATAGTTGCTTCGGTAGGTCCATACTCATTGAAGAAGCGCCTGTTTGGTCCCCAGTGAGTGAGTAAGGTGGTAGGCCACGTCTCACCTCCTACACTGATTACTTGGAGGTCCCGAATACCTTCATGCGGAACATTCATGAAAAAAGCCGCTGGTAACCTTGCATGAGTAATGGCCTGTTTAATGAGTAGTTCGTGTAGGGAGAGAGCATCTCTGACGGTTTCTTGCGATATCAGGTGCAGAGTTGCTCCATTGCAGAGTGCTGAAAAGATATCGGCAACAGAGATATCGAAATTGAGAGAGCCAAATTGGAGTACTCGGCAACCTGGTTGGATCAGATATGTCTCGCGCAGTGTCGTCACTAGGCCAACGACTCCCCTGTGTGAGATGAGTACTCCTTTGGGAGTTCCTGTCGTTCCAGAGGTGTAAAGAACATAGGCCAGATTATCTGGTAATGTCAGTACGGCAGGTTTTGTTTTTTGCTCTCCCTGCTCTCGTCGCAAATCTTCATCAATCAGGTAGAGTGGCTGGCTGCATTGGGGCAACAGATGAGTAAATGAACGTTGGGTGATTACGACAGAAGGGTGGGCATCTTGGAGGAGAAAGGCCAAACGCTCTTTTGGATAAGAGGGATCAAGTGGTAAATAAGCTGCTCCCGACTTTAAAATACCTAAAATACTGATAATCATCTCTAGCGAGCGATCAATACATAGACCAACGAGATGCTCTGGGCCAACTTGGAGTGCGGATGCTACTGTATCTGCACGTCTGTTAAGCTCAGCATAGGTGAGATACTGGTCTTCGTAGACGACTGCAATGGCATCAGGAATTTGCGATGCTTGTGCTTGTACAAGCAGATGCAAACTCTGTTGGTCTGGATAGGCACACTCTGTCTGCATCCATTGAAGCAACTGATTCTTTTCTGCCTCAGTAAGGAGTGTCAGCGAGGCAAGCTTCTGCTCTGGCTGTGCTATAAACTGTGTCAGCATATGCTCTATGTGTTCAAGAATGATCTGTGCCGCTTCTTTTGTAAATCGCGTGCAATCATAGCCTGCTCGCAGTATGAGATGTTCTGTGCCGGGGATAGCTACAATGGTCAGAGGATAATTTGTTTGCTCGATAGAGGATACGTGGGTAATATGAAGCAATTCTGGTCTTCTATCTTTCAACATACGGTCAACAGGATAATTCTCGAACACAACGATACTTTCAAAGAGTGATGTTTCACCTGATATCTCGCTCCAATTCTGGATCATTGACAATGCGCTATATTCATATTGGCGCAATGTGTTATTGTGAGCTTGAACCTGTTGAAGCCAGGAACGAACTGAGCTGATAGCATTGATATGAAGACGCACTGGAATAGTATTAATGAAGAGCCCAATCATGGACTCGGCTTCTATGAGTTCTGTTGGACGTCCAGATCCCACTGCGCCAAAAACAATATCATTTTCACCACTATATATACCTAGGAGCAGTGCCCAGGCAGCTTGAATACATGTATTAACAGTGACCTGGTAGGTACGTGCAGCGGCATACACCTGTTGAGTCAAAGATGTTGGAAGAGGGAGCATGGCTTCAGCATAACCATTCTCTGTACTGGAGGAGATTTCTTCCCCTTTCCGGTTCCATGGAAGAACATTAGGAGCCTCAAATCCACGCAGTTCTTCGCGCCAGAATGCTTCGGCGTTGCTTGTGTCCTGCTGTTGCAGCCAGGTAATGTAATCGCGATAGGGTCTTGGTTGTGGTAAGGCTGGAATTGGATCTCCCTGTAGCAAGGCTTCATAGAAGGTCAGAAATTCCTTGATTAGGAGCGATAGATTCCAGCCATCCATGAGAGCATGATGAAATGTCCAGATTATATGATAAGTTTCCTCCTTCAATTGAAAGATGGCAAAGCGCATTAATGGAGCTTTTTGGGGATCAAAGCCACGTTTGCGGTCTTGCTGGATATACTCGCACAGCACTTTTTGTTGTTGCTCTGAAGAGAAATGCCGGCAATCATGAACAGCTACAGGCAGTTTGACTCCCTGGCAAACAACCTGAACTGGCTCTTTCGAGTCATCAACAAAAAAACATGTACGCAAGGCGGCATGGCGATCAAGTATGTATTGCCAACTCTGTGTAAATGCTTCTGTACTAAGCTTTCCCTGAACTACTAATTTCATCTGTTGAATATACACACCGGAATGAGGTTCGTTCATGGTATGGAAAATCATACCTTGTTGCATTGGTGACAAAGGATAAATATCTTGAATTGAAAGTGTGCTACTCATTCTTCGTTTGCCTCCATTACGCGATTTATGAGACGATCCAATTGATTTCGATCCAAGTTCAACAATGAGAAATCTGAAGGAGTGAAACGGGTGACGGTGGCATTATGGCAGATTGTACAGATTTCTCGTAGAACACCCATGCAGTGTTCTGCCAAATGTCGTCTATTCTGCCGTGTATGGACATGTTCGCTATAGGTCCAACTCCATTGCAGTTTGCCCTGGATAATATGGCTGTTAATTTCCAGAAGATGTGTCCGTTGCCCTTGTGGATGACGCAGATATCCTACCGATTCTTGTGCTGGTAGAAACTGGGATGCTCCTGTGTGCGGCTGATCGAATTGTCCTAGATAATTAAAACTCATTTCGGGATGAGGCAAAGAGGCAAGCTGTTGTCTGATTTGTCTATCTGGATGGAGATAGCGGAGAATGCCGAAGCCTAGGCCACGTTGTGGGATGCGTCGCAGCGCTTCTTTGAGTTCAAGTAAAGTCTCTTCTACTGATGATAAAGTTGGTGAGAAAAAGAAAGGATACAACGTCGTAAACCAGCCAACCGTATGAGATAGGTCAACCTCTGGGAACAGTTCTTCTCGCCCATGCCCTTCCAGATCCAGCCACAGTGCCTTCTGCCCACTCCAACGGCAAAATCCGACGGTTAGTGCTGTTAAGAGGACTTCGTTGATCTGAGTGTGATACATTGTCTGCATATCGTGCA
>CBJMBI010000208.1:0-6885 GCA_966427955.1 uncultured Ktedonobacterales bacterium | reverse complement strand
ATAGGAATATAAAATTTGGTGGCCAGAAGCTGCCTCTGGATGACCATTATGGAATGCATAAGCCACCTCTCGTCTCTGCAAAGGTTATGGATCTCCCTTCCAAACGAGCCATTCTTTTTCTTATTTTGTTATTCTACCATGGCAAGCAACCTTCAGACGCGAAGGTCTTCCTCTTAATTTTGATAATCTTACTATCAATAAACTTGATAATATAGCACTCAAACTGCTTGCTAGAGACGCTGTTAATATGGTATAGTAGTAGTGGATGCAATTAGCTCATATACAGCGGAGGTAAGGTATGAAAATAGAACGTTTTACCGATAAAGCACGTGAGGCTATACAAGAAGCGGATGAAGCGGCTCGTGAACACAATCATAATTATCTAGAACCCGAACATGTACTCGATGCTCTGCTGTCCCAAGAGGGGGGGGTGGTTCAGCAAATTATCCAGAAAGCGGAAGGCAATATCCTCACGGCCAAGCGCCTCGCCGAGACTGAGATTGAGCGGATGCCACGTGTTTATGGCGGCAGTAGCCCGAGCATTTCACCACGCTTGCGTAAAGTGTTGGAAGATGCTTGGAACGAAATGAAAAATTTTAAAGACGAATATCTAAGTGTTGAGCATTTACTATTAGCTTTACTAGGAGATGACATTACCGCACGCATACTAAAAGCAGCCGGGCTTAATCGTGATATAGTACTCAAAGCCCTTACCGCCATTCGTGGGTCACAGCGTGTGACTGACCAGAACCCTGAGGGCAAGTATCAGGCGTTAGATCGCTATGGACGAAACTTAACTCAACTAGCACGTCAGGGAAAGCTCGATCCAGTTATTGGGCGTGATGAGGAGATCCGACGTGTCATTCAGGTATTAAGTCGGCGCACTAAGAACAATCCTGTACTCATTGGTGAACCAGGAGTTGGAAAAACTGCGATCGTCGAAGGTCTAGCCCAGCGTATTGTACGTGGCGATATTCCCAAAACGCTTGCAGATAAGCAGGTTGTTACGCTCGATCTTGGCTCATTAGTTGCAGGAGCTAAGTTCCGAGGTGAGTTTGAGGAGCGCCTGAAGGCTGTACTCAAAGAGGTCACTAGTGCAGAAGGTGGGATTATCCTGTTTATTGATGAGCTGCATACTTTAGTCGGCGCAGGCGCAGCCGAGGGTGCAATGGACGCCTCGAATATGCTCAAGCCAATGCTGGCACGTGGGGAACTGCACTGTATTGGGGCAACTACACTCGACGAGTATCGCAAACATATCGAGAAGGATGCCGCGCTAGAGCGTCGTTTCCAGCCTGTGATCGTTGATCAACCTACTGTTGAGGATACAATTAGTATTCTGCGTGGACTCAAACCACGCTATGAGGTTCATCATGGTGTTCGTATTCAGGACAGCGCCCTTGTGGCAGCGGCTGTGCTATCAAATCGTTATATCACTGATCGCTTCTTACCGGATAAAGCCATTGACTTGGTTGATGAAGCTGCCAGCCATCGACGTGTAGAATTGGATAGCAAGCCGAGCGAAGTCGATGCGCTGGAACGACGTATTCTTCAATTGCAGGTGGAGCAGCAAGCCTTGAAAAAGGAGACTGATCCTGCTAGCCGTGAACGACGTGAGAAGGTTGAACGCGAAATTGCTAATCTAGAAGAGCAACTGCGTGTCCAGCTCCTGGCATTGGAGAGCGAGCGTGAGCCAGTAGAGCAACTGAACAAGCTCAAAAAAGAACTAGAGGAGGCACAGGTTCAATATGAGCAAGCTGAGCGTGCATATGACTATGAAGCAATGGCTCGCTTAAGCTATGGCACGATCAAGGTGCTAGAAGAGCGTATTAAGGACCAAGAGGCCAAACTAGCAAATTTGCAGAGTGCACGTATGCTCAAAGAAGAGGTTGATGCCGAAGATATTGCCGAGATAGTCTCCAAGTGGACACATATCCCTGTCTCTAAATTGATGGAAGCCGAAGTTCAGAAGTTGCTCAATATGGAGGAGCGCCTGCGCGAGCGAGTGGTAGGACAGGATACAGCTTTACAGATTGTCTCTGATGCTATTCGACGTTCGCGGGCAGGCTTACAAGATCCCAATCGGCCTCTAGCAAGCTTCCTCTTCCTGGGACCGACCGGCGTAGGAAAAACGGAACTAGCTCGTGCCCTAGCAGAGTTTCTCTTTGATAACGAGCAGGCCATGGTTCGTATCGACATGTCCGAGTATATGGAGAAGCACTCAGTGTCACGCCTGATAGGAGCGCCTCCAGGCTATGTCGGCTACGAAGAGGGTGGACAACTGACCGAAGTTGTGCGCCGTCAGCCTTATAGTGTGATTCTGCTTGACGAGATTGAGAAGGCCGCACCAGAAGTTTTCAATATCCTGTTGCAACTGCTCGATGATGGGCGTCTCACCGATGGACAAGGGCGAACAGTAGATTTCAAAAATACCGTTGTCATCATGACCAGTAACGTTGGGGAGCGCTGGCTGCACGAATATGAAGGGATGAATGAAGATGAGATGCAGCGTCACATTCGGCAACGGCTCCGTGAGGAAGGCTTCCGACCAGAGTTCATCAACCGTATTGATGAGATAGTCGTCTTCCATCCGATCACTCGTGAGCAAGTCAAGAATATTGTTGATATTCAGATTAATCGCCTGCGCCCGCGTCTAGCAGAGCGTCATATCACATTGCACCTGAGTGAGGCAGCTAAAGAACTGCTAGCCAGCGAAGGCTATGATCCACAATTTGGCGCGCGCCCCCTCAAACGTGTCATTCAACGTGAGGTTGAGAACCGTATAGCACGAGCAATACTGGATGGAACCATCCATGAGGGTTCGCGGGTCGAAATAGATGTTCGCGATGGCAAACTAGCGTTGACCTCAGTCACAGCGGAAGTTACAACAGGTCAATAGAGTCAGTTTCCTCCAAGGTGTTCATGAGATGGAAGAGGGTCAGAGCTTGCATGATGACACTATACAAGCTCTGACCCTCTTCCCATATCAATGGAACCATCTTCGATCTTGGCGTCTGCCCTCCTGTAGAAGGAGAGGATAGACTTTAATCTCAGGAGGGAAGTTCAAAGTCTGTAGATCGCCGGACCAAAAAAGTTGCTTCATCATTTCGGCCACAGCATACAGTAGATGTTGCAAGGCTGCCTCTCGTCCATGCTCATAGGCATCACTTCCCCGATAGACAGACATCTCAAGAAAAGTGGCATTGAGAGGCGTAAGATCACTCAAGCGTACCAGATAGACATTAGTCTTAACATCACCCCTATCCACAGGAATCATAATACGCAATTCGGGCTGCCGGTCAATGAGGTCTAGGCGGTAAAAGACCCCATAATGATCACGTGAGGCCTGATGGATGGTGATTTCTGGGAAGGAGTCACCATTATATTGCCTATCCTCTGAACGTTCCATCTCTACTCCTAGCTCTGCCAGAAAATCGTCAAACTGTTCGTGAATATTCATAATTACCCTTCTCTCGCTCATGTTCTCATAGTGGGCAGTGACCCCTGTAACCATCAACTCATCTTACTATTCCAGATTGATAACGAGAAAATGGTAATCATATTCATTATGTGCCCCAGATTATCTTGACTAGACATCGCTCTATATTGCACTGTTCGCCTGGAGATAATAAAATGCTGCTACCATGATAGATTTATTCTACCTTGCGCCAGAAGTCCCAGCTATTGATCCATGGAGATAAGCGGCACTATACTTCTAAGAGAACAAAAAAACACGCGGAAAGGACAAAACAATTGAAAACATTACGTGAGATACAGCAAGATGTTGACCATTTAATCACAGAAGAATGGCATAGTCATTACTGGACTCCACTCTCTAACTTAGCCCGCCTTACAGAAGAAGTGGGCGAATTGGCTCGTGAGATCAATCATCACTATGGGGAAAAACCCAAAAAAGCAAGCGAGCAAGATGGCAACATTGCCACTGAAATGGGAGATATCCTCTATATCCTGGCAGCGCTAGCAAACTCACTCGACATTGATCTAAATGAAGCATTTAATCAGGTTATGGACAAGTATCGCCAACGCGATGTGCAACGGTGGAACCAGGATAGAGATCTCAGGAAAAAATAACATGGGCTAGCATCCAGCCAAGTCCAAAAAACAAAGCAAACAGCACAAAGCCAACTAACAAAAGTACAGGAATGTTAATCTGGCGTGGTTGTTCATTGACAATGGGCAAGTTTGCATAGGCGGCCTGAACCCGAGGTGCCGCTGTCAAATTTGTAGGCATGTTGGCAACAGGAGATGGAGGCATCACCTCTGTGGCTGTCAGATGACCTGTTGCTGGCTTATAACGTCCCAATTCCTCTGCCGTTGTATTTTCGTATGTAAGTACGGGAGGGGGTGAATGTGGGCCACCTGGGGGTATTGACGAATACTGTTTGCCTCTCGCAGGGTCTTCCGCCGAATAGACAGACTCAGCAAAGACAGCAGGAGAAGAAGTTGGCTCAAGAGCTTCAGCAAGCGCTTTCAATTCCGTATAGAGGGCTTCGGGCGTCGTGATATGCTGAGGATGCATTCGTACCATCGCACGAGCAGTCAGTTCGCATAGCTCTGTTGGAACATTCCGCATAAAGCGCAACCGTCCGTCTGCAGGAGGGTCGACAGAAACTGCCTCCGGACTGCGTCCAGCAAGCAGTTGATAGAGCAGCAGACCAACAGCCCGAGTATCATCCTCCTTACGCCCATCACTCATCTGTCCCCAAGGCAAATCGGGGCTGGAGAGCGCTGTCTCACCACCACCCACAACACTCCAAGCATTAAAATAGGACACATCGCTTGGCAGAGCAAAATTATTGACACGGACAAGACCATCACGATTGCGTAAAATTGCAGATGGAGTTAAATCCCCATGACAAACTTTGCGAGAAGGAGTTCCAGCATAGACTAAGGCCTGACAAATCTGTGCTCCTATATCAGCTATCTGGTGAGGGGCTAACTGTGCTCGCAGCAATGCCTTGAAATCAGCGCCTTCCACATATTCTTGGACGATATATAAACCATTCGGCTCAACGATCAGATCATACGTGCCTATAATATTGGGATGAGAAAATTGCGCAGTAGATCGAAGTGCTGCTCGATATGTGGGTATATGTTCAGGGGGAGCTACCTTGATCGCAACGGGACGTTGCAGCATCTGATCAAAGGCCTGATAGACAGCACAGACAGCCCCTCGTTGGATCAGACGTTGTAGGAGGTAGCGTCTATGGATGATCCGGCCTGTATCCACTGGAAGCCTCTCAAGATGTCGCAATAATCCGATCCTGTATTGCTAAAGTATCGGTACTAAATATTAGCACATTAGAAGATAAGCTCTAAGATGAGCGTTTGCAATTTGTCCCCGTATCGACATATGGTATAAGGTTTTTAATCTGTTTCCTGTAAGCATTGTTGGGACAACGGGTTTAGTATATCATATAGAACAGGGAACGCAAAGCTGGTGAAAATACCAATCCCCAATTTTCCCACTAGTGAGCAATTTTTTTTTGAAGGCAGCCAAAAGAGTATGATAGTAAAGAACTAAAGAGCTAGAAAACTTTGAGTTCATGAACCTGCTATGCTAGAATAAGTCTTCAAAAGAAAAAGCGAAAGAGACAAGAGAGACTAGCATGAAATACGGAATACTCGGTGGTGGTGCCCTGGGGCTGATGGCTGCCTATCGACTCGCTCAGGCAGGTCAGACCGTAATGGTTTTTGAACAAGAGAACGTTGCTGGCGGATTGGCTGCGGGCTTTCGCATTGGGGATACTTGGCTGGAAAAGTACTACCATCACATCTTCCGTTCAGATAAAATGGCCATTCAAGTCATTAAGGAGCTGGGGTTAGGAGATCGCCTGGAATGGCTTCGGCCACGCACTGTAAGCCTTGTCCAGGGTCAGATCTACCAACTTGACTCACCATTATCTCTTCTCCTCTTCAAACCCTGGCGCTTAGACGAGCGGCTGCGTGTTGGAGCTATTCTTGCATACCTCAAGGTTGCCAATCCAGCATGGCTGGAGGACAAAACAGCCCATGCCTGGCTATACAAATGGATGGGCAAGCGCCCGTACGAGATGGTGTTTGAGTCGCTCTTGCTGGGGAAGTTTGGCGAGTTATACGATCAGATCGCACTCCCCTGGTTCTGGGCACGTATTCATGATCGCACAACAGAGCTTGGATACCTGCGTGGTGGCTTCCAGCTTCTGTACGAGCGCTTTGTAGAACGTATCACCCAGCTAAGGGGAAAAGTGCTCCTTGGTACACGTGTGGAAAAAGTTGAGCAAGCAGAGAATGGCTGGCAGGTGACAACGAGCCAGGGCAACTGGAACTTTGACCGCATCATCTCAACATTACCCACACGACTGACCTGCCGACTAATTCCAGCATTACCCGATGAGTATCGCAACCAATACGATTGGGGTCAAGCCTATGGAGCCCATTGTCTCATTCTTGCTCTCGACCGCCAACTCACAGATAGTTACTGGATCAACATCTGTGATCGCGGCTATCCGTTTACAGGCCTATTTGAGCATACCAATTTTCGATCACCTGCTGAATATGGTGGACGGCACCTCGTCTACCTCGGAAACTACCGTCCTATGGATGATCCCCTCTTCAAAATGAGCAAAGATGAGATTATAGCCAAGTTTGCTCCACACCTCAAGCGTATTGTGCCCTCTTTTGACCCAGCATGGATACAAGAAAGCTGGCTATTCAAGGCTCCCTTTGCCCAACCAATTGTCACGACAGATTATCGCCAACATATTCCCCCACTGGAGACCCCCCTGCAAGGGCTCTGGACTGCGAATATGTTTCAGATCTATCCACATGACCGCGGACAAAACTACTCACTTGCCCTGGCGGACAAGCTTGTTAAGCAGATTC
>CBJMBI010000207.1:0-6898 GCA_966427955.1 uncultured Ktedonobacterales bacterium | reverse complement strand
CAGCTACTAGTAGCTAGCAGTTGTGTACAAAGCAAAGTTGCTGACTACGATACTACCACCTTCATTCACTGCAATACCTGCTGTTCCACTGGAATAGGCCTGGTTACTTACACTCCCCAGAGCATGTCCATTTGCATAAAAGCTAAACTGCTGGCCATTGACTACTATCGCTAGCGTCATTGGAGCATGGGAATCTCCCAAAGTATTTCCTCTATCTATTTCTGTTGGTACACCCGTAGTATTATCATAGACATTAACACTCCAAGTACCGTCAGGATGAACAAGGAACGTGTAAACTCCTTGCTGTCCTGCACCCGGCTGATTACGGAAATAGAGACCAAAATCGCTAGCGGAAGTTTTATCCTGCTGAAACTGTGCCAGGACGACATAATTAGTCGGATAGCTTTTCCCTGGTAGTCCAATCAGAAAACTACCCTCCAGCCCCCCCGTTTGAGATGGATTATTGGTTATCTTTGTACTATCTCCCTGACAAACGACCTGGGCGCCATTAAAGTTCGCCCATTGCCCACCTCCTGTGTCACAACCAGGACCAGGACTAGTAGCTTTATAGAGCAACGTACCAAGAGGAACGTTAAGAGGTGTAGTCGTCGCCATAGAAGCAGGAGGTGTTGTAACCTGGGGATATGTCGTCACGACAACTGATGGCTTTATTTGAGGAGGAGTCGTTGCTTGGAATATTGGTACAGGATTTACTCCCTGCCTTACTTGATTTATCTGTATTCCTACAAAGAGCCCTCCGATGACGAGCAACATACCAATAAAGAACAGCCAGAGCTGTCGCCTCTTTTTTGGCCGTGTGTTAGAAGACATACTAGCTGGTGTCTGATATGTCGGGTATAATGATGGCACATATGGATCTGGCGTATATAATGGAGATTTGTATGCATCAGGAGGTGGTGGAGGCGGCCCTACATCTATTGACCATGCAGGATTAGATGATGCATTATCAGATAATGGCTGTTGGACCGGTGGTGTGGAATACTGCTGAGCCATTACTGACAATCCGAGGGGATGGGAAGGTGAGAGGATGGTAGAAATACGCTCTTCATCCTTACCTGAATAGTTAGGATAGATGATCGATGCAGTACTTGCATTGCGCAATGCCTGCGCCATCGCTCTGACTGTTGGATAACGCTCCTCAGGTTCTTTAGCCGTTGTCCTTTGTATGACCGCATCCACCTCTGGGGAAATGGCCGGATTTATCTGATGAAGCAGAGGCAATGGCTCCTGGATATGCTTGATCATTACTGCATAGGAGGTATTGCCAGTGAAAGGCACGTGTCCACAGAGCATCTCGAAGAGGACAATACCAAGTTCGTAAATGTCAGCACGATAATCTACGGTATCCCCTTGCACCATCTCAGGAGCCATATATTCTGGCGTGCCAAGCATTGTACCTTTCTTGGTCAGCGTCGCTCCAAGAGATCTCTCTTCCATAATACGTGCAATACCAAAATCGGCTAACACAAGCCGCCCGTCAGCATGTAGAAGAAAATTGGCAGGCTTAAGATCACGGTGAATCACCCCTTGAGCATGCGCATAATCGAGAGCTGAGGCAATCTGATCAACGTATGTTACTACTTCTTCCAGTGGAAGTGCACCACGTCTGGCTAGTACCTCACGTAGACTCCCTCCAGTAAGATAAGGCATAACTAGATAGGCCAATCCATCCTGCTCCCCATATTCATAGATTGGCATAATATTCACATGCTCAAGTTTGGCAATGACATCCGCTTCACGACGAAAACGCGCAAGAAACTCCTGATAGACTTGACTGTTCATTGCCAAGTTTGGCGACAAGACCTTCACAGCTACATTACGTGCTGGGCGCACCTGACGTGCCAGATAGACTGTTCCCATCCCACCTTGACCAATCCGTCTTTCCAGTAAACAGGACCCCAGCGTTTGTCCTGTTAGATCGCCTCTACTGTTTGCCATAGCTTCTCTTCCTACATAATGATGAGACAGCAATTTTATTTTCTCAGTTCCAGCCCGGTGAGGGAATACCTCAACCACTTATTATATACTACCGCAAAGCCGGCGTCTCCACAGTACTGAAGAATTAGCTCCGATGGATATCTTGCAAGGTTGAAAGGCGTGACCCGGGGGGGGTAGAATGAGAGAAAAATCTCGCTTCTTGTAATCATCAAAAGGACTATCATATGCAAAAGAAAGAACATAGCCGTACTGTTCCACGAGCCCTAACTATTGCAGGCTCAGATTCAGGTGGGGGAGCAGGTATTCAAGCGGACTTAAAGACATTTGCCGCTTTGGGTGTCTACGGTATGTCAGCCATAACAGCAATTACAGCTCAGAATACAGAGGGGGTACGAGATACTTTTGATTTACCAATTGCTTTGATCAGGGAACAGATTGACGCTGTACTCGAAGATATCGGTGCCGATGCTGCCAAAACAGGCATGCTCTCTGGCCCAGAAATCATTGAGACTGTGGCATGGCTTGCACAAAAATGGCAGTTGCGTCTAGTAGTTGATCCAGTAATGGTCGCCAAGGGAGGCGCACCTCTTCTACGTCCAGATGCAGTCGAGATCTTACGAACCAAGCTCCTACCACTGGCAGAAGTGGTCACACCCAATCTGCCCGAAGCCGAGGTATTAGTTAAACAGCGCATTGAGACAATAGAAGATATGCGTAGAGCAGCACGAACTATTCATGAGCTTGGTCCACAGCACGTTGTTATCAAAGGAGGCCATCGAGCTGCTGAACCAGTTGATGTCTATTTCGATGGAACACATTTTAATGAACTGAGTACAGAACGCATTGAGACTCCCCATACCCACGGAACAGGCTGCACATTTTCAGCAGCGATCACTGCTCTCCTAGCACGTGGCTGGTCCGTTGAAGAAGCCGTCTCACGAGCTAAGCGCTATATCACGGGAGCCATCCGTAACGCACCAGGTCTAGGCCATGGTCATGGCCCGATTGATCATTTCTGGCTATGGGATCAATCTCAATTTGTGTAAAGTCCATTCAATAAAGTAGAAAGCAATTCTTGATAGATGAACGATATCTTGAGAAAACAGTTGATACTGCATATTTTGACAGACCGAGAATGGTCACGTGGCCGTGATACGCTGACGGTGGCAAGAGCTGCTCTAGATGGTGGTGCAACCGTCATCCAACTGCGTGATAAAAAGGCAAGCACACGTACACTTGTTGAGGAAGGTCAGGCCTTGCGTGTCTTAACACGGGAACGAGGCGCTCTATTGATCGTCAATGACCGCATTGATGTCGCTTTAGCTATCGAGGCTGATGGCGCACATGTTGGACAGGACGATGATATGCCCATAGCGCAGGCACGTAAACTGCTGGGACCAGACCGTATCCTAGGCGTCTCGGCTGGCAATCTAGAAGAGGCACACATAGCAGTTTCCGGCGGAGCCGATTACCTTGGGGTAGGACCTATCTACGCCACTAAGACGAAAGCAGACGCTGGAGAACCAATAGGCTTGTCTTTACTAACTGAGCTGGCAAGTCGCTATAGTACACCACTCATCGCTATTGGAGGCATTAAGGCAGACAATGCAGCTGTTGTTTTACAAGCAGGAGCCCAGGGCATTGCAGTAATTAGAGCGGCAGTGAGTGCCCAAGACATTGTAGCTGCGACACGTGAATTACGAGATTCTATGGCCAGATAAAATTCAACTGACAGACAAACCCATTATATTTCACCGGGATATTCATCACGTCCCGCACTAGAAGACTCCTGCTGATCATGGCATGAAGAGATGTCACTAAACTGCTACTAGCATATCAGTACTATGTCAGTAGTATTTCATTACAAAAAGCCTTTCTTTAAGTTATACTCGCAGCAGTTGCTAGGGATATCTAGCGCTCGTGCGCATGGCAAAACCTCGGCCCGAGATGCGCCCATCATTCATACAGAGGGATGAACAGGCCTACCTTTTTGAGGGGCTTGAGCACAGAGGTCCCATGATACCTTGATACATACCACAATCCTTGGTACACTTGTGTACAAGGAAACAGGCAAGCATTCATCCCAATGGATAAGAGCCAGTGTAAAATTCCTGCTGATATCAGAAATTGTCTTAACAAACAGGTGGAACAAACTCATCTATTTAAAAAAGCTTCAGGAAAGCTCAGTCGAGATCTCTTCCTTTAGCATAACATGAGAGCAGGGCCATTCATAAGGCACTTTTTGATCTGTCGTCAAAGTATGCTTGAAGTAGTTGGCCCCTTTTCCCTTAGGCAGTGGAGTGCACACTGGCACTGGTTTGGTTCTCGATACAATAACCTACGGATGATTGAACATTCGGTATTGCTGTACTTGCATCAGGGAGCTGTAGCAGGATACCGCCGTAATCGCTTGCCAGGATGTAGTTCTCGCTTGGTCTCTTCCCTAATACCTCTTTAATTAGCATCATTGGCACTAGGATTGGCCATAAGTTGGCTACCAGTATATCGAAATATACCGATTTACAATTCAAAATAGAAGTAACAAGAATAGATTCATCACATAAGGTTTTTCAGGATGGATGCCAAAAACAGCATCTATTACTGTAGAGGTGGTTAATGGGGTGATGCATGTTGAACCATGAAGACACCTGTTTTTTGGAGCAGAGAAGAGGGCACTGTGTACAGTCTCGATTACAATATGGTGATTCAGGTTTTGCAACAGTTTCGTTACTCAGGGGAAGTCCATGCTGACGTACCTCTGCAAGCAAAGCTAAGGGAGGAGGGACGAGTTATCTTAATGGTTTATAATGGCATAATTAGATCTTGTTTCATCCTCGATAGAAATGGGCGGAAACTCTATCATGATGTGGAAGCACAACGCTTCCTTCTCAAACAAGGAGTACTAGAATGGAAACTTGTACCATTCACATCTCCTCCCCCCACTGAGCCAACGCATCCACCACCAATAGCGCCACCAAGAAATTCGAGCAGCAGCACCCATTTCTACCCTCGACGTCTGGCAGTTTCTCAAGCACAGATGCACACTTGGTCAGTACTCCAACGGTCTGTCTATTTGCTGAGTGATGGAACGCGCGATCAAACGCAAATCGCGACACTTTTATCACGACCGCTCACTCTCATTGAGCAAACTATTCTTCAATTACAACAGCTAGGTGCCATCGAGAAGTGATGAGAGCGATGACATCACTCTCATTCTTCATCAGTATTTTATCCTTGATAAAAGGAAAGGAGACGCGATATCTATCTCAAACAGAAAAAATATCGCATGTAGAAAACTATGCAAATTGTTTTGAAGCAAGAAATTGTTATGGATCGTCTATTTGGATGGTGGTATGCCATCTCAGCGCCACCCCCAGTGCCAGTAGATGCTCCTTTGCACGAACGGGAATTCATGCGCAAGGCAAAGTTCACTAGTATTGTCTTGCTACTTGAGCTTATCGAGAGCTTCACGGTCTTCATTCTACCGGAAAATAGGAATCTCACATTCGTGATTCCCGTCTCCATTAGCGTGGCTATGTTGATCGTTGGAGTATTTTTGAACCGACGTGGAAAAGTACAGGCTACAGGAGTTCTCATATGGGCAACCATCAATCTCGGCATGTGGATAGGTTTTACATCTCTGGGACTGGGCGGATTAACTGTAACCTCGCTGCAAAGCTTCTACAGCCTGCTTCACCCCGATCTCATTGCTATTTCGTTGCTCCCAGCTCCAATGGCCCTATTAGTCGGGGTTGCCAACTGTTTCTATACCATTCTGGCTCTTACATTTTTCCCTAAGGCACCGGAGCTGATTCATCATTTTTCCACATCAGACGTCATTGATATCTATTATACACCTTTATACGCTCAGACCATCGTTGTCTTAATCAACCTCCTCTGGGTAGGCAGCAACTCTCAACAAACAAAACGAGCAGATCAAGCAGAGGAATTAAACAAGCTTATTCAAGCTCTATCTGCTCAGCAACAAGATGAGTTACAAAGAAAGCAACAACTTGAACAAGATATCCAACGGATCGTCGCCGTTCACACACAGGTTGCCAATGGGAATTACAATGCTCGTGTGCCATTAGATCAGATCGGTCATAATAATGTGCTCTGGTCAATTGCTGGTTCGCTCAATACTCTGCTCGCTCGCCTCCAACGCTGGAATCAAGAGGCACAACAGCTCCGGCGTACAGAACAAGCTATCCTGCAAACATTACAACATGTTCAACTGGCAAAGAAACAGGGAATACCTCTTCATCTTCAAAGGAGTGGAACATCTCTTGATGCTCTGCTTGCCGAGATAATGGGAGATACTCTCCATATTAGATAGTACTCTCAATTCCTTAATTGAGAGTAAATGAAGAGTGATGGTATCACTCTTCATTTCTTCTTCAGGATTTTGACCTCAAGAAAGGAGCCGCAATATCCCTTCAAAGCAGAAGAGATATTGCACAGAAAACAGATGCAAGTTACCTTGATACGACAAAACACTATCGATCGTCTATTTGGATGGTGGTATGCCATCTCAGCACCACCCCCAGTGCCAGAAGATGCTCCTTTGCACGAACGAGAATTCATGCGCAAGGCCAAGTTCACCAGTATTGTCTTGCTGATTGAAATTATCGAGAGCTTTACGGTCTTCGTGCTACCAGACGGTCCATCATTGCTAATTCCCCTCTCGATCAGCGTGACCATGTTGATCGTTGGAGTATTTTTGAACCGATCTGGAAAGGTACGCCTCGCTGGAACTCTAATATGGCTGACCATCAATCTCGGGATGTATTCGGATTTCATATCTTTGGGATTGCATGGTGGATTATCTTCAATCTCGATACAAAACTTCTTCAGCCTGATTCACCCCGATCTCATTGCTATTTCCTTGCTCCCTGCTCCAGCGGCCCTAGCAGTCGGGATTGCCAACTGTTTATTTACC
>CBJMBI010000206.1:0-6901 GCA_966427955.1 uncultured Ktedonobacterales bacterium | reverse complement strand
GTGCCAGGCCAACCACCCCCAGTGTCACCCACGCATCGATACTCAATATTCCATGCAGCAATTCCCCTCTGTACGAGATCACTAGCCAGTGCTTGCATAAGAGTCAGTCGATACGCAGCACGCCAGAAGCCGCCATGTATGAGAATAACTACAGGGTAAGGACCTGAGCCTTTAGGCACATACAATTCGCCAAATTGGAGTGGTTTTGCCCCATATGCAGACCGTAGTGGAGATGAGATAGTTACAGCTCTGCCTTCTGAACCATGTGAGCTCATAGACCTTCTCCCATTCCTCAATAATGCCTTCATGTTGAACCTACTATATACATTAATGCAACCTTTCCCATAACCAGATCAAGGAGCCACCCATACCTGTACCATGGTATCGCCTCCACCAGAGGCAAGATATTTTCCATTAGGAGACCATGCCATCACACGTGGAGGAGCAGGATGGGAAAATATCAAGAGTTTGAGATTGGTCATCGTATCCCATACCTCTACCATCCCATCCTCACAGGCATAGGCAAAACGTCTCCCATCTGGAGACCACGCCACAATAGAGGTAGGAGCAGAATAGCGATAGCTCAATACTTCGCCATTAGTAGTTGTATCCCACATCTGCACCATCCCATCCTCTCTCCCACAAGCTACACGCGAACCATTGGGCATATTTGAGAAGTAATTAAATTTAAGCGATGATGCATACACGTTAGGAGACCAAGCTACACTGAGGACCTTGGCAGGTTGGCCACGATAGAGCGCGATAGCTCTTCCACTAGAAGCTTCCCAGGTTTGTACTGATGTATCATCTCCACCAGAAACGATACAATAACTGCCTCCAAAGACTCCGGGTGACCATGCCAAGGTATTGACGCTGCCCGTATGACCACGATAGATGGTAAGTCTCTGTCCGGTCGTAGCATCCCACACATGTACCGTGCCATCAGTAGCAGCCGAAGCAAGGATTTGTTGCTTTGGCGACCACGCCATGGCATTAATAGCATTCCCCAAATGGCCAGGATATGTGACAATCAGGCGGTTAGTGGCAAAGTCCCAGACCCGCACGAGCGCGTCAGATCCAGCAGTGGCAATGCGTGAACCGTCAGGCGATCCAGTCACCACGCACACAGCATCAGATCTATCCTGGTAGATCAAAAGGTTGTTTCCCGTCATAGCATCCCAGACATGCACTGTCTTATCATTACTTGCTGATATGATTCGCCTACCATCAGGTAACCACGATAAGGAATGTACCGCCTGCAAGTGCCCTTGATAGCTGCAGACAAGAGTTCCTGGTGGGTTCGCCTGTGCCATGTTCATAGAAGGCGAGGCAAGAGAAGGAGTCATAGATTCTTCTCTGCTGACCGAGGATATAACAGGTCTGTTGAAAAATGGAGAGGAGACAGATGCCGAGCCCATTACAGCAGAGATGTCTACTTGTTGAGAAGTGAGCGTGCTGAGTTGACTAGCCTGCTCTAGGGCAAGAGCAAACGCTCGTATGCTGCTAAAGCGCTTATCAGGGTCCTTCTCTAATGCGGTCATCACCACTTGTTCCACAGCTCGGGAAACTGTTGGTACCTTTGTGCGCAACGGCAGAGGGGGAACAGCGAGTTGCTGTGAGACGATCTCGGTAAACGAACCATTGAAGGGGGGCTCCCCAGTCAACCACTCGTAGACAATAATGCCTAATGAGTATTGATCACTTGCCCGACGAGGACGACCTTGTATCTGTTCAGGAGCCATATAGAGCAGGGTACCGGCCACATTCTGCATGCTCTGACCACGAAATGTCTGTGACATCAGGGCAATACCAAAATCACTGAGGAGAGCCTCATTATTTCTTCCCAACAAGATATTTTCTGGCTTCACATCACGGTGGATGAATTTCTCGTCATGCGCATACTGTAAAGCCTCAGCCACCTGTTTCACATAGGAGATTACAGTAGACAACGCAAGAAGCGTTCCTTTGGGATGGCGTTCACGGAGTGTTCCATTAGGCGCATAATCTTGTACGAGAAACGGAATATTGTCCTCCACTCCAAATTCCAGAACACGCACAATGTTCGGATGAACAAGGCGCGCAATAGTACGAGCCTCTGTACGAAACTCATCCAGATCATTAGCCATCTTAGGATTGAGGACCTTGATCGCAGCCTGAGTGCCCAGATAAATATGCTCCCCAAGATAGACTTGAGCAAAACTCCCTTCCCCTAAAAGACGAGTAAGTTGGTAATTGCCGAGCTGCTGTCCTATATAATCAACCATATGCAACCTCTGCTGAGAAATCCTCACCACTCCTCAGCAGAGATAGCATATCATAGACAGAACAAAAAGAGAATGCTTCCAATCGCCATATTGCCATGTGAAAAATTGTGCTCAACTATCTCACATGGTCAGCTTTCCTCCAAATTGTTCTTCTGTTCTCCGCTAAACAATGCTATTGTGCCTCCATCACATCTATACTGCCCTGGCTCTGCTGCCATGGTTCGTGTGGCTCAGCACCACTAGCGATGCGCTGCGTCAATGCCGTTGCCCATTCGATAGTATTCTCCTCAACTTCTCTAAATCTATCAATGTATTCTATTGGAACTTCATGCCTTTGCAAATAGGCAGGCGTGATCTCATCTGGTATTCCTGAAATCATTGGAAAAATTGTTTTACTAGCACCTTCTTGTCCTCGCAGATCTTGCTTTTTTGAAGCTCCAAAGATGGCAGAGTATGACCAGAGAGGCAACGCGATGTTTCGATCTTGACGGCGCAACTCCTCATGGGCTTTTGCCAAGACTTTATATTGCCGTCGCATGGCATTGAGCGCATCAGCAGTCTGCGTTGACTTCATGGTAAAGACAAAGGGCTTACAGTAGTCAGGGAGCAACTGACGGATGATCACCTGAGCATAGAGAACTGTCTCTGACTTCATACTATTGCGCTTCTGACGCCACATATAGACCATTCCATATTTGCCATGACTATTGGCATTGGATGGAATGCCTTTTGCCATTAAGAAGAGTGCGGGTTTCTCAATCATCCAGTGTCGCACAACTTCGCCATTACCGTGGACAATGTCGATCCAAGGCATACCTTGCTTTAGCATGGCTGCATCAACATCTTTGTCCTTTGCACAGGCCGTAAAAAAACCAGCATAATACAAATTATCCATTAATGCTTCACCCGTCTCCTCATCATATTGCTGGGAGCCTTGTGCATCAAGCTTTGGCCGCTGTGCAGGAAGGCCTGTGGCATACTGCAACAAGGGATACTCCGGGGCAGGCACTACGGCATCTTCACCCAAGTCTACTCTAGCACCACCAAAAGGAATGTAGGTATCTTTGTTGTTCGATGGGGTAATGTTTGTCATTATCTTGTCTCACATTCTAACTCTCTGCTATCAGAGCCAAACTATCTTGTCTCCTAAGGAAGTATTCTTTTTCAGTCGCTCATTATGGTAAGTCATGGTACTATGCTTTCAATCAGTTTTGCTATAATTGTTGTATACGTATTAAAAACGTACACAAGTAGGCACGTCAACATATTATAGCAATCACTGTATGTCTATATATTTGTTGCAAGGAAGAGTAATTTATTCCATCAGATAAATTGCTCTGGCTCTGCAGTGTTACAACCCTAAGCCTAGTACTGAGGGTTGTTTGATTTCCAGACAAAAGGAAAGGAGCAAAGAAATCTCATCTATGAAAATACCCTCCATATCTTTTGTTCTATTGTACAAGCGCATCTCTGTGCTCTGGAAGCGACTGTCTCTCTATCCAGCACCAGAGCCACTGCCACGTACACGTTTGTTTTGGTTTGCATTCAGTCTGGTCACGTTGGCCTTTTTGCTTTTCAGCAGTTACTTTATCTGCTATGTAACTCATCTACATGCAGCCTATGCCACCAATGCAGAAGACCTGGGCATTATGGATCAGGCCATTTGGAATACAGTGCATGGACAAATCTTACACCAAACTATCTGCAACACAATTGCAGAGACCAACTGTGCTGGCTCTGATGGGATCATCCGTCTCGCCATTCACGTGGAGCCTATCCTATTTCCAATTTCGTTGCTCTACTTACTCTGGCCAGATCCTCGGACGCTATTGGTTCTACAAACGATCGTTGTTGCTGCTGGAGCTTATCCTGCCTTCTGGTTTGCTCGCTTGCGCTTGCGCAATGAATTGGCGGCAGTTGTTATTGCACTGCTCTATCTTCTCTATCCAGTGCAGCAACAGGCTACAACCGATGATTTTCATGCCGTAACATTGACAGCTTCACTCTTGCTTTTCACATTTTATTTCCTGTATACACGTCGGACAGGATGGATCTTTGCATTTGCATTCCTATCGATGGCATGCAAAGAAGAGATCCCACTAGTAATCACCATGTTTGGTTTGTGGTCAATCCTTTTCCAGCGGTATTGGCGCGTTGGGCTCACCTTGATGCTCATAGGACTACTCTGGTTCTGTTTAGCATTTTATGTAGTGATGCCTCATTTCAGTCCTACAGGGCAGCCATTGCTCATTTCACGGTATACTGATCTAGGCCAGGGACCAACACAAGCCATCATCAATATCTTCCATAACCCAAAGGCTTTTCTCCAGCAGCATGTTCTGGATAAAGATCACTTAACCTATTTACATATCCTCTTCTCTCCGGCTCTCAACTTGCCACTTCTAGCTCCATGGGTGGTCATTATGGCCGTGCCCTCGCTTCTCATTAACATGACGAGTTCAAGTAAAGACATGTATAGTGGACTCTATCAGTATAATGCCGAGATCGTCCCGATACTGATCATTGCCACTGTCGAAGCACTTGTAGTCATTTTCTGGCTGGTGTATCTGATCAGAAGCCACTGGAAACTCACCCAAGAGAAGAATCGGCAGGATCTCAGAGATGCTTACTCGTTCCTTTTTCCCATCTGGCAACATGCTGATTTTATGCAGGGTTGTGTTCTAGTGGTAATCCTCGGGCTTGTCCTTTTTAGGTCTACCTGGTCTGATATCTTCTATCATGGACATCTACCATTCTCGCAAGGTTTTAGCTGGCCTGCTCCGTCTACACATACCCAGTTAGCTAAACAATTCATTGACAAGATACCGCCAGATACATCTGTCTCGGCACAATCGGAACTCGTTCCACATCTCAGTCATCGTTCAGCTATCTATCTCTTCCCTTATGAAGCAAATCAAGCAGAGTATATTTTTCTCGATGTGACTAGCGATGTGTACCCATATTATAGCTTTCATGACTACCTTCAAGCTGTCAAGAACACCTTGTCTAGTGGTCAGTATGGCATCATCGCTGCACAAGATGGATACCTACTTCTGAGACGCGGACTCACCTTAACTGATACTGTATCCTGTCCAGTCAGGGAACAAGGCCAATCTGATAGTGCAGGACCAGTATTGTCTAGCCTTCTAGGGAATGTCTGCCCTCAATCACCTGCTACAGAACCCAGCTAAGGGCCACTACATTGGGCTAGGAGACTCCGTGATTTGATGAATGCGGGGAGGAATAGCCCAATCTCATGGGAAGCTAGAGCGTTGAGGTTCTCTATAGCAGAGAAACACTTGCCTTCTGACATTCGTGAGTTACTATAGACACATTCTATTTTTATGTCTGCCGTAGGAAATGAGCAGCTGAATAGAGGAGATTACTTATGAAACAACAAGAAAAAGCTACCCGCAAGCAGCTACGCAAACTCCACGGCCATCTGACCGAAGAAATTCGATTGTTAAAAGAAGGTTTACGAGAATCGGAGCGGGGAACCTTTGAAAATCCTATTGAGACGATCAATGTGATTAAAAGCCTGCAAGAAGTGCTCAATACAATAAACTATGAACTGGCAAAATCTCCAGCTGAAGATGAAGAAACCTAAGAAATCATCTCTTCTAGAGAAATTTACATAAAATTCTTTTCAAACCATTGATCTCGGATACTTTTGTTCCTCGCAAAAAATTTAACTAGCTCCTCTTCATCTCTAGATTCTACCAGTTTACGAATCTCTCCAAGTTTCTGCTCTAACTCGCTCAATGCTAAAAGGATCTTTTCACGATTCACACAAACAATATCCTTATGCAATTGAGGATTACCACTGGCTAATCTGGTTGTATCGCGAAAACCTCCAGCGGCTAACTTACTAGAAATATTCCATAACTGGTTCTCAGCAACAGTCTCTAACAAGGTATTGGCAACGAGCAGCGGCAGATGGGAAACCAAAGCCACTGCCATATCATGAGTTTCAGCATCTAAAACGATTGTTTGTGCTCCAATTAATGCAATAACATTTTCTATTTGTTTATAAGCTTCGAGCGGAACATTATCATTATGGATTAATACCCACGGACGTCCCTCAAAAAGTTGGGGATCGGCAGTATCTATCCCTTGTGTTTCTTTACCTGCCATAGGATGGCCAGCAATAAAAGTTACATCCCGATTGAAAAGTTCCTTCTCTACTTCATTGACAATTCCCCATTTGACGCTTGCAACGTCAGAGACAATGGTTCCAGGAGACAAAAATGGCAGCAGATTTTTTATGGTTTGAGCTGTTTGAGCAATAGGAGCTGCAATAAAAATGAGATTTGCTCGCGGCCCAATATCCTCTAACTCTTGGACATAAAAATCAATCGCACCAATTTCTAGTGCTCTTTTCGCTACAGCAGCATCCAAGTCAAAACCATAGATACTAAATTGTGTCTTCGCTTTTAATGCTAAACCGATGGAGCCACCTATTAAACCCAGCCCAACGATTCCAACACTGGTTGGTTTGAAAACCATCAAGCGTATTCCTTTGCAATACCCAACAGTGAAACAGTTTCCTACTGAAATGGGGTCGAGCATGCAACCTCGTTACGAGTTCCTGCTAAATGATCCCAAAACCTTACAAAATGTCGTATGGGTAGCCAAAT
>CBJMBI010000205.1:0-6957 GCA_966427955.1 uncultured Ktedonobacterales bacterium | reverse complement strand
CTTATTAATAGTTCATAGAAAACTTGGACCCACATTGAGCGAAATTAGTATGAGAGTAGCATCCAACAGCGATCCGATAAAGAGTGGAAGTTCGGAATGGTAATGCCCTCTCAGAACGCATTCGTGAGTGGCTGACCGAAGAAAGTCTCCTACACTCTTAGAGTGTTGTACAGCAGACAAGTAGGACAGGTGGGTGGTTCCCACGCCAGAAATAACTACAGAAAAAAGTGGTCTTTTCGCTGTGCATGAGAAAAGACAATTAGGGTGGCACCACGGGTTTGATAGAGTAATATATATCACCTCTACACTCTCGTCCCTTCAATGTGTATGGAAGGGGTGAGGGTTTTTTTATTGCCTCACTCCCTTCTACAAAACAGTCAGTTGAAGGAGAGTACTATGGCAAAATTATGGGAAAAAGGCTATCATGTCCATTCATTGGTAGAGCATTATGAAGCAGGCCAGAACAGCAAACTTGATAGGCGACTGATCCGTCACGATGTCTGGGGCTCACTCGCTCATGCTGCGATGTTGCGCTCCATTGAGATTCTGACTGCCGATGAGCATAAAGTGCTGAAAGATGCTCTTTGCAATATTCTTGATTTAGAAGCAACAGACGATTTTATTATTCAACCTACTGATGAAGATGTCCATACTAGTGTTGAGAATTACTTGACCGCCAAGACAGGTACTACCGGCAAAAAGATCCATACAGCTCGCTCACGCAATGATCAGGTTCTGGTGGATACACGCCTGTATGCCAAAGAGCATCTGCATCTTGTGGCTCGCAAACTCTTTACGCTCTGCGAGTCTCTGCTTGCATTCGCACAGAAAACGATAGATCTCCCCATGCCCGGCTACACCCATATGCGACGTGCGATGCTTTCATCGGTCGGTCTATGGGCAGCTAGCTTCGCCGAGGCCTTACTGGATGATGAGCAGTTACTCTCGGCAGCCTATGCAATCAATGACCAATCTCCGCTTGGCTCCGCTGCTGGCTATGGTGTCCCCCTACCAATTGATCGCCAGCTTGTCGCCGATCTGCTAGGTTTCTCTCGTGTTCAGAATAATGTCATCTATGCACAAAGTAGCCGTGGAAAGATCGAAGCAGCTATCGTTCAAGCTCTCACGCAAATCATGCTAGATCTAAGCAAACTGGCACAGGATATGCTGCTCTTCACCACTGCGGAATATGGCTTCTTCCAAGTTTCGCAAGAAGTCTGCACAGGTAGCAGTATCATGCCACAAAAGCGTAACCTGGATGTCATGGAACTGGTTCGCGCACGTGCTCAGACCATGCTAGCCCTCCAACAACAAATTCTCGGCATCATCACTGGTCTTCCTTCTGGCTATAATATGGATAATCAAGAGACCAAGCGTCCTTTCATGGAAGCCTTGGACCTTGCGGAGGAGAGCCTCGACATTTGCACACTGGTCGTGAATAATTTGCATCCCAATACTGAGCGCTTGATTGCCGCATGTACGTTTGAGTTGTTTGCTACTGATCGCGCATATGAGCTAGCAACTAGCACCAATATGCCTTTTCGCGATGCATACCGCATTGTGGGAACTGAAGTGCTAGCCCAGTTAGATCACATTACCAATCACAATGTTCCCTTCCCGACTGAGAGCCAGGAGCAGCTCATCAATCGCCTCAAAGCTCGTAACCATTTGGGCGGCGCTGGCAATCCCGGTCTAGAAAAAGACTATCAACGCCTCAAGCAGGCAGAACAGTCCTGGAAGGAACAGGCTACAGCCTTTAAGACCGCTATCCAACAGCTTGTTGGCACACAAAACATCTCTATCATGGAGGAATAACACAGCATGGCAACCGTTGTACTGGCCTATTCTGGTGGACTTGACACCTCAGTTGCAATCCGCTGGATTAAAGAAAAATATGATTTAGACGTCATTGCCGTGACGATCGATGTAGGTAACGAGCGCGACTTACCAGCCATTGCTGCCCGTGCCAAGAAGATTGGTGCGGTCAAAGCTTTGATCGTCGATGGCCGAACTGACTTTGTGCGCTACTTTGTGTGGCCTGCACTGCAAGCAGGTGCCATCTATGAGGGACAATATCCGCTGGCAACCGCTCTGGCACGACCATTAATCGCACGCTTACTTGTTGAGGTGGCACATGAGGAGGGAGCAGTGGCAGTGGCCCATGGCTGCACAGGCAAAGGCAATGATCAGGTTCGCTTCGATGTCTCCATTAATACTCTTGCACCTGATTTAAAGATTATTGCCCCTGTACGTGAGTGGAGCATGACTCGCGATAATGAAATTGCCTATGCAGCTGAACATGGCATTCCCATTCCAGTCACTAATGCCAGCCCATACTCAGTTGACCAAAATCTCTGGGGACGCAGCATCGAATGCGGTATTCTGGAAGATCCCTGGGCCGAGCCACCCGCCGAAGTCTATGCCTGGACCTCAGATCCCGACACGTCAGACTTGGAACCCACCTACCATGAGATTACCTTCAAACACGGCATCCCTGTTGCACTCAATAACCAGGAAATTGACGGGGTAACGCTGATCGAGACACTGAATAAGCAAGCAGGTACATATGGGATTGGGCGCATTGATCACGTCGAGGATCGTCTGGTAGGCATTAAATCGCGCGAGATTTACGAAGCCCCTGCCGCTGTTGTCCTGCATACTGCCCATCGCGCACTAGAGTCATTGAACCTCAGTCGTGACCAGATTCGCTTCAAAGAGATTGTAGCTGGCGAGTATGCACGCTTGATTTATAATGGTCAATGGTATAGCGCTCTCCACCAAGATCTGGCCGCCTATGTTCAGAGCACCCAACGCTTTGTCAGCGGCACAGTGCGTGTGAAATTTTCCCGCGGTCATTGTCAGGTTGTTGGACGCAAGTCAGAGCACTCACTCTATAGCCACGGTTTAGCAACCTACGACAGCGGTGACCAATTTGATCACAATGCCGCTCTCGGTTTTATCAAGCTGTGGGCTCTCCCGTTGAGCACACAAGCCCAAGCTCAACTTCTGCCCTCGATTGGCATTGAAGGCAACCTACTCAAGAGTGGCGAGACCAAAATACAGATCTCACCAGACAACGAGTAGTCTCACCTTACGAATAGGGGACAAGCATCGACGTCATCAGCGATTTTGTTTCGCGAAATGTTCTTATCAACTGATGGGCAGGCGTTGCCCGTTGCTGCAGCAGAGAGTGCAGGGGTTCAAGGAAACGAAGGTCCGGATCCGTCCCCAAGGCTGATGCTGCAGCCAACAGAATAGCTTTGGCTCCCATGAGAATATCCTCGTGATTGAAGCCCATTTGCGCAGAAAGTTGATGGAGCGCTCTATCGGGAATAGTTGCGCGTCCTAGAAGGGTGTCATCAAGAGCAAGTCCTTTGAGCAGAGTTAGTAGGGCAGCATAGATCGAGAAATCAGCACAGCTATCGCAAGCCTTAAACTCAATTCGACCAATCTCAGCAGGATAGCGTGCCAATTTCGTCAGAGATGGGTTACTGATAAGCAAAGCAGTCGGATCAGCAAGAAAAACCAGCACTGCTGGACGCCTTCCTGTCCGCAGAAAGGTTCTCACTGAGAGTCCTTCCCATAGTGTTCCACCGTAGAAGGGCGAACTATAGCTAAAAGGCACGATATATGGGCTGTAATAGGTCAGCTTACGACCAAGATCGATTATCGCTTCCGCAGACAATCCCTCTACTGAGAAGTTTAAGTCTGGTCCATATGTTAGCATCGAAGCTAGCGAGGTTCGATCTTCAGGTGATAGGTCCAAGAGCATGTGTTCATAGGCATTGAGAGGAGGGTCTGGTAAAAATACTTTCCGATACGGATGATAACTCGTTAGTACTGGTACGAAGCCTTGGCGTACAGAGATATCTCGCAGCAACTGAAAACTGTCCGTCAATTCGTCCACAGCCCCCTGAATGGTAGGATGAATAGTGGTACGTATCTCAATTCCCTTCGGCAGACAAGCCGTCATTCTACCTGCTGGGTCGAAACGCTCAAATCCCTCAACATACCAGCGCTTCACCCGAATTCCTGCATCTCCAATACGTATATGCTTCTCATCTCCTGTATACTGCGGAAGCTGATCAATGATCATTTGGAGATCCGCAAACGTGGTCGAGATGAAGTCCACAAACTGCCCAGCCTGATCCAAAAAAGCTACTTCGTGTTCAATCCCAAATCGAAACATACAATCAGTTTACCTTTCCCAACCCCACCACTGCGTTTTTGATGCAAAATGGGTTGGAGTACGTTCCAAATTTGGAACTGCCGCAAAGCCAAGATATACGAAAGCAACCAGATGATCATCTGGGGACAATCCAAACCACGCTTTGACATGGGGATCATAGGCGGCGTCTCCAGTCCGCCACAGGCTGGCAAGTCCCATGGCTTGAGCAGCCAGCAACATATTCTGGACAGCGGCAGAAACAGCTTCGACATTTTCGATCTCTCGTTCCCATGACAGACGAGGTCGCTCGACGGCAACTACGATGATGACAGGTGCTTGTAGTGGCTTCTCACGCTCTTTCTTGAGCATTGCCTGTGCTTTGTCACTCGTGGTCTCTCCTAATCGGGCCGCCAGAGCTTCAGCCATCACTCTCCCTAATTCCTCACGAGCCTGGCCTGTCAGCACAAAGAACTTCCAGGGTTCGACCATATAGTGATTGGGAGCATAGCTAGCAGCTTCTAGGAGACACTCAACCTGCTCGCGGGTTGGTTGCACCGCAGCCATTCTTCTAACACTCCGTCTGTTCTTGATCACATCAAAGAGATTGACGACCTTCTCTACATCTAAAACTTTCATGATTTCTTCCTCATCTCCTGCGTTTCCCTCTTTACAACAATAGTAAAGATGCTTCTCTTCCAATCCTCTCACAATGAAATGCTGCTTAAAGCATAGCGTTCCCTTTGAGAGGGTGTGCTTTCTATTAGCATACCCTCATATTAGGTTGACCTAATAGTAATTGTCAACGAGGAGAGTACTCGACATTTCTCCCAACACAAAGGACATCACTTCCGTATGCTCCACGGGCAGTACTTCTTTCCCGATTCAGTGACCTTGCTTACCACTTCCGTGCACCAGCATACGGGTTATCTGTTGTATTCACTGTATTTGTTGTAGTAGATGGACCGTAGAACCAGTATTGTGTAGTAAAAGGCACTAGCACTTGAGTCTGATTCGGGTTACAAGGGGCCTGAGGTACTCCACCGCTCGTAAAAACACGCTGAAGGAAGGTGACTTGACTAAAGGGACCAGTTCCCATGTTTGATTGCACCTTGAGCAATACCCAGGGAGCGTCTTTTTGGGGATTGGGAGCAGGAACCTTGGTTTGTGGTTGGGCTACAATTTGGCTACCATTTAAGGCTTGCCAGACGAGGCCTCCTGCGGCATTTAGGCTATGGCTTCCGATAATGGGTGATGTGGTCGAAGGAGTGTCTCGGAGAAATATGGTCGGAGTCTCTGCTGAATCAGGTGTTACTGGACAATTATAGCTCAGAATACCGCTACCAAATTCTCGAAAGAGAAAGACATTTCCAGCAGGTACAGCCAAGGCTGCAGGGATTTGTTGAGCCTCTGGGGGCACCGGAACTGTTGTATCATGGGTCATTGAGCCAGTAGCATAAGCGAGTACTAGAGGGCTTGTTAGTATTCCCACGACAGCCGTCAGAACAACAAGCAGTACCACTTTTATGTTTGCCAGTTTGATCGTCTTCATTGATATGCCTTTCTTATCCCAAAATTACTCAGAATAGGCCTCTCTGGCTTATCCTCTTGCCAGAGCAACCAGATTCCATTCCTAATGCAAAAGCCCGATGTTAAGAGCAAAGTGATAGACAAGACATCAGAACGCAAGTCTGTGGTTTGATTTAGCCTCCTTTAGATCATCAGATCATGTGCATAGAACAGCAAGTCATTTCGATGTCTCAATAACTTGCTCTAAACTGTAACTAGTACCTATCTAATACATGCGGCATTTAACCTGTTGAATGGAAGGGACATCTCTTTAGATGCCACTCTTTTCTCTAGAGTACAAACTAACTCATTGAATAGCAAGATGGAGCATCTTGCTAATAGCAAAAAGTTGCTATTGAAGAGTAGCGAGGAATTAACATACAGATACAGCATGATACAAGATACCGTGTTTGCATGAACAGATGCAGATTGCATTGATTGCACGGTTACCTATGTTCTTGTGTGGTATGGGCAGAACAGAATAGTAGATTGATCTCAAACACCGATGCAATAGTGGCTGGAGTAGCGTGCGACCCGACCTGTACACAGATAGAATAGACTTGAGAAGCCGCTACCCACGCACCAACCTATCATGTAGAGCGCTAAGAGGATGTGACACTCCGCATGGACTAAAGTCCAGCGGCTTCTGACTCCCCGACGTCGTCGCTTCTCCGAGCAGGTGTGGCGTAGCCACGGCTCGATTGAGGGCGTAGTTGATCGGTGAAATCGCGAACAGGCCCAACCAACCTTGGGTGACTGTTCTGAGCGGTGCCATGCTCATTGTCGCTCTCGTGCCCGCCCCAAAGGGAAAGTTGGCCCACAGCTTGAGACGCGAGGCTCTTGGAGAGCAACAACACCTGTCGATTGCTCGACCCTCTCTATCGCTAGAAGAGTTGGAGGCTTTTCCTGAAAAAAAGGATAATACCCGTTGAGCGCCACACTTCCTAAAGCCCTTTGGATTGGTTACCGGAACCTTCGTAGTGCTCTATTATCTACAACGAAGCATATTCGCATAGGTAACATTATCGTATGCCAATTTGTAGAATAAAATACGCAAGAATAGCAAGATATGCTATCGGCGAACGCCACTTTCGGCTAAAGCCACACCTATACAGGGACGCCAGTGGGCCTTACCGCACAGGCTGAAGCCATGGCGGTTTACGGTGGGCTAAAGCCATTCCCTATCAACAGATATATTAATATGTGATCAGTGCAAAAACGTC
>CBJMBI010000204.1:0-6972 GCA_966427955.1 uncultured Ktedonobacterales bacterium | reverse complement strand
AAGATTCCCTACTCAGTCATTTCAGAGGTGGCCTGTTAGCTGGTATTATCTGTGGACTCACAAGCATCATAACTCTCCTTGTCAATCATGATAGCTCAGCGACAAGCATCTCATTCTTGTTGATACTGGGAGTACGCGATAGCCTGCGCAATGTTCTATTGGGAACAGCAATTAGTCTCATGCTGAGAAATAACAATGGTTTCATTCGCCCTGCCGAGATCATTTCCTGGTCTTGGAAGAGGTTCTGGCGTAGTTTTAAGGGGCTTAAATTTATTGTCCATGATCTATTGCTTAGCTTTGCCATCGGGCTGAGTTTTGGGAGCAAGCAGTTATTTCAAGGGAACGAGGGTGGTGCACTGAGTGCCGGGTTAAGTACGGCCTTGCTGTCAGTTCTGGCCACTCGCCTATTTTTTGCACTTATGCAGGGACTTTCAAATAACAACCTCACTGATGATCATCGCTTTAAACCAAATGAAGGTATCAAGCGTTCGATGTATCATGGCTGTGTGGGAGGCATGATTAGCATTTTCTTTGTCTCCTTCTTCTCCATCATGACCTGCTTGCTTGCTTCGGTGACGAGCAATGGGCTAGCTAGCTTACTGGTAGGTAGTATATGGCTGGCCAATCTGAAGCTGGGACTTTCCAATCTGCTCTTGCTTGCTCCTTGTGCTGCCATGCTTGCATGGTTGTTAATGGGTGGGTTAGCAGTGCTACAGCACTATTGTCTTCGTTTCATTCTCTGGCGGACTGGTGCCTTTCCACTGAAGATCACCCGTTTTCTGGAATATGCTGCTGATTGTGTCCTGCTCTACCGTGTGGGAGGTGGTTATATGTTTATTTCTCGCCTCTTGCTTGAGCATTTTGCGTCTCTTGCTGGCACTGATGGTGAGCCAAAGTCAGACAGTATTTTCTAGTTTAGATCTTCTGTATAGCCTTAGCACGTTGCCACAGCTCTCTCCACTCTTCCATGCTGGATGAAATTAGTGCACGTCCTTGCTGGTGAGCAAATTCTTCCATCGCTTGGAAACGGTGGCGAAATTTGCGATTGGCTTGTCTGAGGGCCTCTTCAGCATCTATATTGAGCCATGTTGCCCAATGGGCTATCACAAAGAGCAGATCTCCAAGCTCTTCGCTCTGCTCCTCTTGTGTGGTGGCCTGATGCAACTCCTGGAGTTCCTCTGCAAGCTTGGCGTGGACTCCCTGCACGTCAGAGTATTCAAAGCCAAGTTTTCTAACGCGTTTCTGATATTCCTGGCTAATAATCAGCGCAGGTGATGCAAGAGGAACACGATCGAGCACACTTTCTTGCTCAACTGCTTGACCCGCTTGAGCCCGTTCTTGCTTTTTGATAGCTTCCCAGTTCTGCACAACCTGTCCGGCTCCACTAACTTTGACATCCCCAAAGACATGCGGATGGCGGCGGATTAACTTAGTGGTAATCTGTTCAAGCACGTCACCAATGGAGAAATGATCTTCTTGACGGGCAATTTCGGCATGCAAATAGATCTGGAGCAGCAGATCGCCGAGTTCTTCGGCTAGTTTATCCATATCATGCTCTTCGAGAGCTTCTACAACCTCATACGTCTCTTCAAGCAGGTAGCGTGTGAGGCTCTCATGTGTCTGCTGGCGATCCCATGGACAACCATCGGGATCACGCCGCAGGCGCATGATAATATAGCGCAATGTCTCTGGGAGCCGATGGGCGCTCAGTTCATCCACTGGAGGCACATAGAGGGTGCTGAGATGATTAGCAAAGGTGTTGCGATCGAGTTCATACAGAGGCATCTCAATAACCTGTTGGTCGCGATTGATGCCTGCTGCACGTACCAACTTGACAGGCCACTCATCGGGATAGCATTCACCCAGAGCCAATTTGACCTGACTGGCAACGCGTCGATTGTAAAGCTGAACTACTAGCAAAGGAACGGTAGGAATAATCTTCCCGCTGACTTCGTGGAGACCCAGTGAGGCAAGATTAGTCGCATCGATAATCTGTGTGCCAGACTCAAACGGATCGAGTTCCAGCAAGGTGCACACAGGTTCGAGAAAGGAGAGTCCCGCTACAACCTCTGTACTAAGGTTGCGTTCGCGTGCCATACGCAATACAAGCTGAACGGAAGTTTCACCGATCAGAGGATGGCCGGGAACAACATAGCTAATTGGCTGACTAGCTGCCAGATGACAGACTTCCTCAGCAATTTGCTGGTAGAGTGTCCTCCAATCCTCTGACTCATCATAGAATCTATCGAATGATTCTATTTGTAAAGTCGGATATTCCTGTTTTAACGGATCAACAGTAGGATGGACAATAGTCCGAAAATAAACAGTTTTTTGATCGTGGGCAGCCTGGGCAAGGATCTCACGAGCTTGCAGAGTGAGATCCTTGATGCTCCCAGGGCCAAGTCCTATGATAGTAATATCAGCTGTCATGGAAGTAATATAGCAGTTGAGCATGAGCATGTCAAATTTGAGGGCTACGGGGAGGCCAAAGTTAGAGAGGCGGGTTTCTTGCAAGCTTGAGTCCTTGCTGGACAAGTTTGTGTCAAAGACTTAAAATATGAGCACGCAAAAACTGGGATATAGAAGCAACATAAAGGAGGGTTCTCTATGGCGTCAACTGAAAATTCAATCCCAACCTGCCCGGTTTGTAAGCAGTCAGATCTCGTAAAAACAACGCAGGCTGCCTATGCTTCTGGTGTGACACGTTGTGCTCCTCCAGAAATGCCAACGCGTAATGTTCATATGATGCCTTATATTAGTGCAGGGGTAGTCCTTATCGGTATTCTAGTATTCACACTTATTGCCATAGTCGTCAGTGGTGGCATGGCTGCAAGTTTCATGGGTATTTTCCTCAGCTTAACGGTCGTTTGTATTATTGGTGTACTCGCTCTCTCATTCTATGCTTTCCAGCGCGTAGTCAATGGAGATGTGGAGACAACTTTACTGTTTCCTGCCTGGGATCGTGCTACAGCAACTTGGCATAGCTTGTATTATTGTTCGCGTGATGATGTCGTCTTTGATCCTAAAGCTAAGAAAGTCGTCACGAATGAACAGCTTGCTGCCTTGCACACTTCAAATCAAAGGGTAGAACCAAGAATGCAGCAGTCTGTACTGGCAAGCCACTGATGCCAAATTGGGGAGATGCGGACGCGGCAAATCGCGTCCGTGGAACTAAGCTTATTTCTGTTTCTTGGATAGCTTTTTTTGTATTTGGCGTAAGAAACGTCTGCGCTTGGTTCTGAGCAGGAGAGTGAGTAAGCGAGCACGTTCTCTAGCTTTGCTGATAGTCATGTCTTGCTCTTTTCTATGCTCCCAGTGTTTTGGGCGCTTCTGAGACGTGGTAGAGGAAACTATTTTCCCTTCAGTTAGGAAAGGGATTACAACTTCAGCAACACTAGGAGCTGCCAGCATTGGAGCACTGTGATCGGCTGGGATCGTGATGTCATTAGGGCGTGGATGGCGTGGATACCTGACAAGCGCATCGTATTTTCCCCAAATAAAAAGGGTTGGCACAGCGGGTAATACAAACGGTGCGCGTCCGTTCCCTGGCATTTCGCACAGGGAACGGACCAGGATGTTTAGTGGCTGTAGCTCAATTTCATTTTTCCAGACAGAGGTATAGGTATGACGTCTCCAATTAAAACCAAATGCGCGTATCAGGCTATAAAGTCGCCAATCTGAGAGAAGCCAGTGAATCAATGTCTTCAATGTCTGGGGATGAGGAGTATCAAGTAGGCGTAGAAAAAAGGCCCAGATTTCCTGGAGATAGATAGGACAAAGAAAAGCAGCCTGTGAGATAGATTGTGGATAGCATTGTAAATAGGCTTCGGCTGCCCGTGTGCCAGAAGAATAAGCCAGAAGCGACCATTGTTTGATACCCAGGGTCTGCCGTACTTCCTCGATTGCTTCAGCACATGCTTGATAATACGGTTTTTCAGGATCAACTTCGGGAGAACCCCCGATGCCGGGGAGTTCAATCATAATGAGTTGAAAATATGGTGTAAGTAATGGGGCTAGGTTTTGCCAGATCGCATAAGTCACACCCCAACCATGAATGAGCAGAAGTGGTGTACCACTTCCTGTGAGGCGGTAACATAGCATATTATTGTCATATCCTTGAAAGCGTATGATGGAAGAAAATAGCTCTATCTATAATAAAGAGTGTACATGAATGAGCTGAAAATGTCAATTGATAATGTAAAAGGATAGTATATGACACGTACCATACTTATTCTCACTTCGAAGACAGGTGGAGGCCATATTAGTCTTGCAGAGTCACTGCGTGATCGGCTGGCTTACAAATATACTATCGAGCTACTAGATCCACAGTTACGCTTTTTCCACTGGCATTACCGTTTGGTGAGTCGCTATGCGCTTTGGCTATGGGCTGCTGAATTCCAACTACTTGATAGGCCATGGTGGGCATTGCAGGCTCATCGTATCTTCACGTATACGGTAACCAAACCCCTGGAGGCAGCTATCAAGCGTATACAACCTGATCTCATTATTACAACCTACCCTTTTCTAACCTATGAAGTGGTTCAGAGCTTACAGAAGCTTGGACGAGAGATTCCTTTTGTCATGCTCTTTGCTGATCCTAATCGGGTCCATGCTACCTGGTTGACGGAACGGCATGCAACTGCCACGTTGGCTCCTACACGTGAGACATATGCCCAGGCGCTCTCTGTGAATTTTGATCCAACACGCTTACATCAGGTTGGTTGGCCTGTACGTGACCAGTTTTACCGTGTCAACGCTTCACAGCGTGCAGAGACACTGGAGCGCCTGGGACTAAATCCCGCATGCTTTACCATCTTTTTACAGGGTGGTGGCGAAGGGGTGGCGCAATTTGGGCGCACGGTTGAGCATGTGCTAGGTGTTAATCGAGAGCTACAAGTGATCCTTGCTACAGGGACCAATCATGCTTTGCTCATGCGCTTCAATGGAGTGAAAAATCTCTATGCTCTGCCATTTACAAAGGAGATTGCTCCTTATATGGCTGCTGCTGATGTCATCATGGGTAAAGCTGGGCCAAATATGCTCTTTGAGACCGTCACGTTGGGTAAGCCCTTTATCGCTACTTCCTACATTCCAGGCCAAGAAGAGGCTAATCTGGAGTTTATTCGTCGTCACAAATTGGGCTGGGTGGCCCTCAGAGCTGATCAACAGATGCTGTTGCTCAGTAAACTGCTTGCCGATCCTGGTGAAGTGCAGGCAATGGAAGCAAGTGTTGCTGCTTATCGACAATGGAATACTGAGCATGCGGATCTGATGCCACAAATTATTGAAGGGCTACTTCGATAACAGACCTAGTCTTTTTGTTTGCCCTGGCATTAGCATACTATCGAGTCATGACTCTGCAATAGCTCCTAATAATGCACGTGCAATGACAATGCGCTGAATCTGGTTTGTGCCCTCAAAGATCTGAGCGACCTTAACATCGCGCATATAGCGTTCGACCGGATAATCACGAACATAACCAGCGCCACCCAGAATTTGCAGTGCGTTAGTAGTGACTTCCATTGCCATGTCGGAAGCAAAACATTTTGCCATTGACGCATACATAGCTACTTGTGTGATACTCTGCCCATTCTGTACCTGGTCAAGTTTATATGCAGCTTCGTAAACCAGCAAGCGTGCAGCCTCAATCTTCATCGCCATATCGGCTAACATAAATTGGATGCCTTGGAATGCTCCGATCGGTTTGCCAAACTGTTGGCGTTCTCCCGCATAAGTGCAGGCCATTTCAAATGCCGCTTGCGCAACTCCTACGGCTATAGCTCCAATATTGACACGTCCACCATTAAGAGCCGAGAGTGCAATTTTAAAACCTTGTCCATCTTTACCGACGCGATTAGTAAGAGGAAGTTGGCAATCGCTAAAGATCAACTCACGAGTTGGTGAGGAATGCAGACCCATCTTCCGCTCAGTCTTACCGAATGAAAAGCCTGGAATGCCTTTTTCGGCTATAAAACAAGAAATTCCTGATGTTCCTGTGCCACTGCGAGCGAAGAGTAAATACAGGTCGGCTTCACCACCATTGGTGACCCACATCTTGGAACCATTGATGAGATAGTGATCATTAGAGCACTTGGCCTGGCATTGCAGACTGGCAGCATCGGAGCCAGAAGAAGCTTCACTCAGGGAGAACGCACCAAGCGCTTCACCAGTAGCTAGACGTGTGACCCAGTGCTGACGTTGTTCCTCGTTGCCGAAGAGGCCAAGTAAACCAGTAACCATATTATGAACCGAGACGCCTACAGCGGTAGCCATATCGCCCTTGGCTAGTTCTTCATAGACCAGAGTTCCACTCAAGCGACTAAGCATACTGCCACCGTACTGCTCAGGAGCAGTCATGCCCAGCAGGCCCAGCGCTGCCATTTTTGTATAGACTTCACGGGGGAAATAGTTCTGTTCATCCCACACCCCAGCGTGTGGAGTGATTTCCTGCTCAGTAAATTGACGTACCAGAGCACGAATATCAGCTTGCTCTTCATTGAGATCAAAATGCATAAGACCCTCCTGTACTAGTGGGTAGAGTTATTTTGTTTCTGAAAGCTGTACTGTTTGCCATACTTGCAGAGTTCGATCTGTACTTCCTGAAGCAATGCGTGAGCCATCGGGTGACCATGCTACTGTCATCACGTAGCCACTGTGCCCGTAGTAGACGAACTGTGTTTTTGTTGAGAGATTCCACACTTGTACAGATTTGTCATTTCCTCCAATTGCCACAACTTCCTTGTTTGTTGGGGACCAGGCAATGGCATTCTTCATGGTGGTCCAAGACTTAGCTATCATAGATTCTGTGGTAGGGTGGATATCACAGATGCGAATAGGCTGATCACCACTGATGGTGGCAATCCGTTTGCTATCAGGAGACCAGGATAGCCCATTAATTGCTTCATGATAGCCACCGAAGGTCTTGAGTCCATAGTGGGGTAAGAGCAGCTTCCTCAACAATGAGCGCCCTTT
>CBJMBI010000203.1:0-6980 GCA_966427955.1 uncultured Ktedonobacterales bacterium | reverse complement strand
AATGTTTGCCACCTCTCAGGCTGCTCAAGCAAAATTGCAAGCCCATTTCCAAGGAGCTGGGCTGTGGTATCGTAACCCGCTATTACTACACTGTTGAGCTGATGCGCTAATTGTGCATCACTGAATGGCTCTTCTCCTGGCGACGTCTCAAGCAATCCACTAATTAAATCTTCTTGAGGAGCACTTCTGCGCTCATTGACGAGCTGCATCAAATAGTGTTGCAGGCGAACAAAGCCACGAGCACACTCCACTTGTTGCTCCTCGGAGAGTGGAGCATTGACAAGCATTGACATGTCATAGCTCAGTTTTCTCGCTAAAGCCATATCCTCTTTAGGAACTCCGATCAAAAAGAGAGCAACCTCAAGGGGAAGAGGATAAGCAAACTGTGACATGAACTCGGCTTTATGATCATCAATAAAGGCATCTATGAGTGAGGTTACGACTCCTTTGATGAAGGGCTCTAACTGCCTGATATGCTTTGGAGCAAATGTTTTGCTCAGGGCATTACGCCACCGAATATGTTCTTTTCCATCGCTGTCGATCGCAGTCGGGACTTGCGGGTACCCTTTACTTAATTCTGCAAACGTTGCTGGAAAAAATTCAAGCATAACAGGACGCAAAGCATCCTTGGACGAAAAGATAGTCGGCTGGCTTAAAATACTCCGCACATCATCATATCTGGTAACCACCCAGGTATTAAGTTCAGGACTGAAGAAGATAGGTTCCTCTTTACGAGCACGGGCATAAAAAGGGTAGGGATTTTCCAACTGCTCACCCTGTAAGGGATGATAGAGCGTGCCCAGAGAGTCTCCGTTTGCTTGAGTCATGTTGTTCCTTCCTTGGCTAACTGTTGTCCACTGGCTGGCACCTATAGCCACTGATTACTTGCTCTTAATGCTATTCTTGTCTCTAGTTTGTTCTTTGACACACGAGCAACACACGCTTCAATTATATACGAACGTCTGTGACTTGTCGAGAGTACAGGTTAGAGAGGCCTTGCACTTTGAGACAACACAGTGTATGCTACGCATAATGCACTTGGTCATTAACGTGATCTAGGTTTACTACTAAATGGGGACTGAAAAGAGCAATTGAGGATTCAGAGGAGCAGCTTATCATATCCTGCAACTTTCTTGCTAAGCCTAATCAACTCTCGTTTGCAAAAGGAAAAGATGCAGCATGCCAGACATTACTCAAGGGAATAGTAGTGAAGCAAGGCTTCTTGCTGATGAGCAGTTTCTGCGCAGAATCGTTTCGATGTATTATAAAGAGGGATGTTCTCAGGAAACGATTGCCGAGAGAGAGATTTGCTCTCGGCAAACGGTAAGCAAAGCCTTACAGAAAGCCAAAGACCGAGGCATTGTCCGTATTTTTGTTGTACCTGATCCCCGCACAGGCTACTTGCACAATCTTTCCCGCGAGATCCGTCGAGAACTCAACCTAGAGAACCTCGTGCTTGTTCCCGGTCGCAACTTCGAGAATGTCAGAGCTGATGAAACCATCGAGGAAGTGGTAGCCGATATTGCAAAAGCTGCTGCCAAATACCTCGATCAATCACTCACAGACTCAGATATCCTTGCTGTCTCTGGTGGTAGAACATTCATGCGCAATGTTGTCCGCTACTTAAAACCAACTAGGCGCCTACCACACCTGCAAGTTGTCTCGACTATTGGCTTCGTTGAGCCCCACACGAGTTTTGGCGATGCGAATATGGTTGCCTATGATATTGCCCAGGTGTACCATGCTTCACACACATGGCACCCGATTCCTGCATTCATACGGACAGGCATACCGGGAGTTTCACCAGAGGGGCTCATAGAAGAGAATGCTCGTTCAGTTATAGCAGGATCAGCAATCCAGCTCTGTGAAAAAGCTAATATCGTTATGATGGGACTCTGGCCTCCACACACAAATGATGAATTAATTAGAAAAAGAATCCTTAGTAGAAAACAGATCGAGGAGATTGAGGCATTCCATCCAGCCGTAGATATCAACCACTGGGTTTTTGATGCAGAAGGACGCTGTATTAATGAAATGATAGACCCGCCGCCATACTACCTCACAGGTCTTCCAATTCCTCGTCTCAAGGAGAGAATCAGAGCAGGAGTTACTAAAGTGATTCTTGTCGCAGGGGCAGGCCCTTCCTATGTTCCCGCTATTCGTGCAGCCCTCAAGGCTGGCCTCGCCAATATCCTGGTCACTGACCATATCACTGCACGGCTACTAGTCTCATCGGCATAGGGTTGAGTCACAAGAAGCAACTTGCCATGTCCTACACCTTTGTTATCAATCCTAAAATGAGATACATGTTATGCAAGGAGGAAATACGACATGCCAGATATTACTCAAGGGAACAGTAGCGAAGCGAGGCTTCTTACCGATGAGCGATTCCTGCGCAAAGTTGCCTACAGGTATTACGAAGATGGACATTCTCAAGAAACGATAGCTAAGATAGAGCTTTGCTCCAGACAGACCGTGAGCAAGGTCTTGCAAAAGGCGAAAGAGCGAGGTATTGTCCATATTTCTATTACAACTGATTTGCGTACAGGCTATTTGTACAATCTTTCCCGCAAGGCACGTAGACAGCTTAACCTGGAGGATTTAGTGCTCGTTCCAGGCCGCACATTCGAAAATATTGGAGTCAATGAGACGTTCAGCGACGTAGTAGCCGAGATTGCAAACGCTGCCGCAGACTATCTTGATCAACTACTCACCGACTCCGATATTCTCGCGGTCTCGGGTGGCAGAATATTCATGCGCAATGTTGTCCGCTACTTAAAACCAACCAAGCCACTACCACATTTACGCGTTGTGTCTACTCTTGGCTTCGTCGCACCTCGCACGAGTCCTGGAGATGCCAATCTCGTTGCATATGACATTGCCCGAGCATATTGCGCTTCACACACATGGTATACTATTCCTGCATTGGTACCGGGAAAGATACCAGGTGTCTCGATGAATAGGCTCATGGAAGAGAATACCCAGATCGTTGTAACGGGACAAGCAATCGAACTCAATGAAAAAGCCAATGTGTTCATGATGGGCCTCTGGCCCCCACACACGCACGATGAAGTAGTGATGAGAGGCATCCTCACCAGGAAACAGATGGATGTGATTGAGGCATTCCATCCAGCCGTAGATATTAACCACTGGGTGTTTGATGCAGAAGGGCGCTGTATTAACGAAATGATGGACCCACCACCATACTGTGTCACAGGTTTTCCAATTCCTCGCTTGAAAGAGAAAATTAGAAAAGAAGGCACTAAAGTGATTCTTGTCGCAGGAGCAGGCCCTTCCTATGTTCCTGCTATCCGTGCAGCCCTCAAGGCTGGCCTTGCCAACATCCTGATCACTGATCATATCACAGCAGAACAACTGATCTCATCAGAATAAGAGAAGCAGTAGTAAGGCAAGAAGAAAACGCGATTAGGCTCCATGACTGGACGTATCTCGCAGTTCACGAAAAGGTGAGTGAGGTGAACGGTAACGGCCAGTATAGATTTGCCAGTGCCAAGAACCATTTATTTGACTTTTCATTCCTTCGATATATTTCTCTACAGCGAACTGTGTTGCAGTATCCCAATATGGCACTTGCTTCTCGAGTTCTAGGAACTCTTCTATATATCCATTCACCATATTGGTAGCTTCCTCTACCGCTTCCTTTAGCCCCACTCCAGTATTTTCCTGGATCAAATTGACTAGGTTAAACCGACTTCTCTCTACCACTATTTCCTTGTAGTACGAAAAAATGTCGTTCATGAGACCTGCTATCCTGTTACAATTGCGTCGAAGACGAAGTAGTGTCGGATGAGTTCTCACTGTTTCAGGTAAGGCAAAGCCATCAGCAAATTCAATTAGATCGATTTCTAAGTACATCCCACAGTCATCCTCACGCCAAGCCAAATAGGATTGTAAATCGATCGTTCCATCGGATGCTTCTTCTACAAAGACGGTTGGGCGACTGTGCCTGACCAAATAGCGCTCCACAGAATCAAGAAAGCGAGAAAGATATCCTGTATTCTCACCAGACAGTGCTAAGAACTGCTGCCTAATTTCATACGATACCAACTCGAGATTCGTGGGAGCCGATGGTAATTGTCCGGTACGAAATATGGAAGCTAAAGAAGCATGCCCTTTTTGCTCCAAGGTAGCTGCCAGAGAATCAGTTAGGATCTCGTCCGTTTTGTCGAGAGTGTTCCTCACAGAAGAGTCATCGAGATAAAAAGACAGGCAATTCAAATTGCCTATGGCCACCAAACGCTCCAGAGATGCTGTTGGAAACAGGAATGCGCTCATTGTACAATGATAATCAAAATTTGGTAAATATATGTTCCGCTTCTGGGCAAAATCCCGCATGGCTGCCTCCGCTTGTGTGGCCAAGGGGTTCTGCTGGGGCTCACCCACAACTATAATCCGTGAAATGGACAGATCATTATCGCTAAATGATGCTTGTATCATATATCAATCCTTTCTAGATAGAGTTATCAGAAAGCTAAGCAGATTGTACTCTTCTGCTATCTGCGTTCAATAGAAACAAGAACACCGTTTTTAGGATGTAGAGTGAACAGTGGTTCCAGCTCAACATGACATCCAGGAGCTAGAGAGACTTTATACTGTTGGACTATAGTAGCAAGGATCAATTGCATCTCCGTCATGGCGAAGGTATTACCTATACAGATACGAGGGCCGCTACTAAAGGGCATATAGGCATGACGTGGACGTTTGGCAGAATACTCTATCGAAAAATGCTCGGGATAAAACTGCTCCGGCTTTTCCCAAAAGTCTGGATGGCGATGGGCAATATAAGGGCTCCATAAAATATAGGAGTTAGCAGGAACGTGATATCCACCAATCTCATCGTCCTGTATTGCTCTTCGCATCAACATCCATACTGGCGGATAGAGTCGCATTGCTTCTTCTAAAATCATGCGTGTATAGTTGAGTTGAGACAGATCTTCCACTGTGGGGATACGCCCAGCCAGAACTTGATTAAGCTCAGCATGTAAACGCTCTTCAACTTCAGGGTGCTGAGTAAGCAAGTACCAAGTCCATGTTAATGCGTTCGCAGACGTTTCATGGCCTGCTGCTAACAAAGTCATAACTTCATCACGTAATTGCTTGTCATTCATTCCCTGTCCGTTTTCATCTACTGCATCAAGCAACATCGAGAGCAAATCCCCTCTATCTTCCTGTTGCTGGCGCCTATCGCGTATGATCTCATAAACAATAGCCTCCGCGGTTTGAATAGCCGACAAGAAACGGCGATTGCGTGGAGTAGGAATAAAGAGAGGAGGAAAAGGTATGGAGAAGTATTCAACTAGAAAGGCGTTGGTTTGTAAAAATGCTTGACGTAAAGTATTAGCCTCCGAACTCACATCGACGTTGAACAATGATTTGCTGACAATTTGAAGTGTCAGATTAGTCATCTCTTTGGCTACATCAAATACTTGCCGTTCACGTGCATAGGTCTGCCATCGTTGCAACATCGCATTTGTCGCATCGGTCATCAGAGTCCCAAGAGCTGCGATACGTCGATGATGGAAGGCAGGTTGGACTAACCTCCGTTGACGCAACCAGTCATTTCCTCCGACTGCTGAAACCAACCCGTTGCCAACTAGTGGTCTCGATATTCGAAACATGAGCACATCTTTATCATAGTTACGGTGATTGCCTTGCAAAACATATTTGATATGATCTGGATGATTAATAAATACAGTTGGCCAGATGAACAAAGTAAATTGAACAACATCACCATATTTTTTCTGCAACTCATGCAAAAACCGCAATGGACTGCGGCGAAAAGCAAGGGTACTTTCTAAAGGATTGAGTGAGCGTGGACCAAGAATCGCAGCTTTCCTTCGCAGAGCGGTTATCGTCACTATTGATCCTCTCCTTATTGATTGCTATCACATTCGTTAGGAAATAAGCTGGCTCGATGCTATGAGGACAAACATACTGTTTACACTTAATACTAATATATACGTGTTCAGTTCTCTTTCGCATGATGCTCAAGGAGTGGAAACAAACTAATATCACAGAACGAGTGTATAATAAAATTTAACAAAAGTCAAACAAATGGTGGTACACGATCTAGGCCTGATGCCGAACTCATCCGGACATCAGGCCTTTTGTAGACCAGATATATACATCGATTCTCAAACAGGGCTTGGGCGCGTTCCCACCTAAGCTTTACAAATTATCACTGGGGCGATTGTAATTGTTGTCAGGGCTTGCTACCCCAAGCGGTGAGGAAGTCTCCAACTGTGAGAAAGTCAGGTTGGGACATCTCTTTGAGAGCTTGTCGGTAAATGACTTCATAATCTGGAGTAGCGCTTCCCCATTTCTGGATAAATGGTTGGACTGTTCGAAATAAAAGCTTCATATCCTCGCAAATAGCCTTCCATTCTGGCGTTCCAGCTTGATACTCGATGACATAGGCTTTAGTCTGTATTTGCTGACACCCATGCTGATCAAGGAGTCGTACCAAGTGAGAGGTCAATCCTGCACTTTCTTCTGTAAAGAGGCGACCGGCCCGGAAAAGGGCCACCTGAAGCATTTCCAAAAGTCGTGTCAGTGCGGGACTATTGCTCCGCTGTATAACCTCAGCCTCTGTGAGCCGAATAACCCCACCAGGACGAGTGACCCGCAATAGCTCACTTAGTAATTTCGGCCACTCCCAGGTACGCACAAAGCTGACACCAAATTGCAGATTGACCAGATCAAAATAAGCTGCCGGAAAGTCAAGTGGACCTAGCACATCCACGACATGAAATTCGACTCTGTCATCGAGGTGATGGGCATTGGCTTGAGTACGTGCATATTTGATCATACGTTGGCTAGCGTCTAGACCCACTAGCGACATCTCTGGATACGTCTGGGCTGCTTCGATAACCCAGCCACCAGTCCCACATCTCACATCAAGCACACGATGGAAGGCTGTCGGATCAGGCTGCTCTGGCAAGACACCACCCATCAGTGCT
>CBJMBI010000202.1:0-6989 GCA_966427955.1 uncultured Ktedonobacterales bacterium | reverse complement strand
TGAGGACATAGCAGGGAATACTATTGTTTGTCTCTTGTACACGCTTGATGTATTTACGTCTCAGTAGTTCGGCTATAGAGTTGCGCACAACGCTTTCGCCATACGTGTAGTAAAGCAACTTACAGATCCCGCCGTAAGAAAGTTGAACGAGGAATTCATCAGGCTCTTCTTCTGGCACCTTGAGGCCCTGCTCTTTAGCGATGCGTACTTTCTTGTGCCACTCTTTCCGCTCGTCATCGGTGAGAGTCTCTATGAGGCGCATGATTTTAGCCATGCATTCCTGGTTTGGTTCGTCTTTGACCTTTTTGCCGTTTTTGGTAAGACCTTGATTGAATTTACTTTTATCGTATGTACAGAGATCAAAAAAATCTCTGCGCAGCTGGATGTGCTGATTGATGTGATGATGTAAACAATCGTTGATGATAGCACTATCACTCATATCACACCGCCTCATTTCCACTCTGAAGTAGTCCCTCTTTTTCAGCGAGGGCAAATATAGCTTGATTGATGGTTTCGAATTTACTGAGACCTAATTTTATTTGGAGTTGGGCTAATAGTTGTTTGGCCCGTACGCTGCGTTGCCAGTCTTCCACATTCCTATTGCCCTTGGAGTTGTTGCAGGCTTTGCAGACAGTGAGGATATTCGATAGATCGTTTGTACCATCCAGGTCTACGGGGATTCTATGCTCTATAGAAAGTTGGGCGACACCTTTGTATTCGCCACAATAAGCACAGTACCCTTGAGACTCTTCTAGTTTTTTGAGCCAGATAGATATAGTGAGGATGCCAGAAGCTCTCTTGTTGTGGTTCCTGACTTTTACATTCAGTTTGGCATAGCAGTTATAGCAAAACTGAGTTCTGAGGATTGATTCGCCTTCTTTGGGCCTGCGGTATTCACTGAGAAGTTTGTCTTTTTCGCACCAAACACATTTTCTCGTCGGTGTAAGATTAGGCATAGTAATACCCTTTCCACCGCCACCCTTGCTTGATTGCTTCACTTGACTTTTGGGGCTAAAGTCAGTTAGAATCAAGACTGAGCGGCGTAGTGAACTAAGGGTGCTTTCTGTGCGCTGGAAACTTACGGAAAGCACCTGAGCTGCCAAATTATTCAATTGCTGGTATCGACCAGCTTTTTTTATTTGTCTCTGTTGATAATGTTTTTGTTGAGAAACTGCTCTATTACACTTTTCCTGACCTTTATGCGTCCACCCACTTTGATACCCTGAAGTTCCCCATTCTCGATGAACTTTCGTATCGTGTTGAGCGAAACGTCTAATTGTCGAGCTGCTTCTTTGAGGGAAAGCAGTGTGTCTTCTTGCATCGCTATCATTGGTCCCTCCTGTTGATATGAGTAGTATATCATAGATTTGATATGATTTGGCATGTTTTCGCGTTATGCCTGAGAAACCCATACACTCACTTATACGTGAAATATCGAAATAAAAAATAGTTGCCACCTGCGTCCCTACTTCCTGAAAAGTTTATACTGCGATGAAGAGTTGATCAGTTGTGTTGCGTTGGTTGGTGTCATGCCGCGTCACCTCCTTCGGTGGGAAGATCCCAGAGTGATTGTGTTGGGGCTGGATAATTGCAGAGTAATAGTTCTGTTGCTGTTTGTCGTGTTGTGCGTGTTTTCTCCACGCTTTTGTAAGTTTGCCACGTGATACGACGCCACTTATTGGGCTGATACCACTGATCTATCTTTTCATGGGGATAGTAAGAGAGTGCTACTTTAGCAGGTGTAGCATTGAGTGATTGAGCAAGCCGTTCATGATCCTCTAGCGCAAATGGAGGTGTGCCAATATAATAAAATTCAGCCCCGATGTATGGAGGATCGCAATAGAAGAAAGTTGTAGGACGCTCATAGGTCTTGATGATTTTCTCAAAGTCCTGACATTCAATTTGTACGGCTCGGAAACGTTTTGCCAGAGGTTGAAATAATTGTGTGGCACTATGAAGATACTGAGCCATAAGCTTGTTATTATCCTGTACTCCATATCCCCAATTACCCTTAGACTTGCGTATAACTCCACCAACACTGCTACGTAGAACATAGAACCAACGTACGGCTCGATCCAGATCGCTAAGTGGTTGCCCGTTGAAAAGACTCGCATTCCACTCATCGTAGAGACTACGGGCATAGGGAAGCTTATCTATTTTCTCCTGTAGGCGTGTTGGATTATCAACGCAGTGCATCCAGAAGTTTACAAGGTCTTTGCAATAGTCGTTATAGACTTCAAGATGGTTATATGGTGGCTTAGAAAAGAGAATGTTTCCAGCGCCGCCAAAGACATCCACAAACGTTGTGTAACTCTCTTGGTGGGGGAACGCTTGAATAATGCGTTCAGCGCTATAGTGCTTCCCTCCAACCCAAGGCAAAGGGGATCGTGCTATATTATTCATAAATACCGCCGTTGCATAAAATAGTGCTGTGATGTGTCAATACGTCCATGTTAACCTCGAACGAAATAAAATTAGTGTTGTGATTGATCTAGAAATACGAAACGGTTCGTGCTTCCATCATCCCGAAGAGAAGATGGCACTCGATGCCCAACCTGAGCAGATCGTACGGTGTTAGCTCGTGACGGTGTTCTCCTGCTGAGTTGCAGAGAATGACGGTTGCGCCGTTTGGGTGGAACTCGAAACGCAGTTGTTGTTGGTTCTGTTGTAGGCTGGCTAGAATTTGGTCTGCTTCGTGGTGAATGTCCATGTTTTATTGCTCCTCTGGTAACTCTGGCAAATCTGGTATCATCGCGGCAATCTCCTCGATAGTGAGGCCCTGGTACTTCTTGATGGTGCTACCACTGGCGGGTATTGTCTGCCAGACGGTGTGGAGTACGAGATCGTAGGCGCGACGGGCAATGATATCAGCGAATGCTTGTCTCATATCGTCATACTCTAGCCCTGGCTCGATCCAAAACTCTAGCTTGTACATCTCCTCAACCACAGCCTGAGCGAAGCCTGAGAAGTGGGTATCACGTGGGTTGTCTGTGTTCACTATGCTTCCCTCACAGTGAATTCAATAAGGAGCCCACCCTGCTCAAACTGTATTTTGCCTGGATCTGGTTGAGGTGCCAGTGGTAATGCCTGCGCAGTGGTGATGGTCATGTTGGTGACAACCCATTTGCCGTCGATGGGTTGTCTGCTATAATAGGCTCGTTCCAGTTCTTCAAAGGTGATCGTTCTTTTGTCCATGTGTTTTCCCTTCGATCTCACTTGGGTAACTTACATTTTCCTTCATTCACCATCCCGATGGCTACCACGTTCACGCTTGACTGCCTGTGTTGCTACAAGAACCTGATAACTCGTTGTTGTGCGATGGTTCCAATGCTTTGAGCAGTTCCACGATTTGACTTTCGTTGAGCGTTTCCACGTCCCATCTCCAGCCGAGACGCAGCCAGGATGTGCCACCAGTTGACCGAGCCACCATCACTGCGTTTGATTTGCGATAGCGTGGAGATTTCACAATACGCCGGTCAACATTTGTGATCTTGGCAGACTCGATGTGCTCCATTTGGCAGACCCAACCATGATTGGAGCAGATAGACTTGATTTGGCGTGTGGTGAGACGGTGTACATCTTTACCGTTATCTAGAACTTTTAGGTTAGCTGTTTGCACCATTGCGTGAATTCTTTCAATTTCTGGGTTAATATATTCGTGATTGATTCGTTCTCATTTTGTACTGAAATAGAGCCAACCAGCAGATAACACTGGTTGGCTTTTGCGTTTAGAATGGATGGTCGTCTAAGTCGCTCAGGTTGTCGTCAGACAAGAAATCACCATCTTTTTGTACGATGTAGGGCTGCTCTTGCTGCTTCATCTTCATCAGATTCTCATGACTCTCTTTGGCAGTGGCGAGCCGGCGTTGTAGCAGGACTGTGAGCAGGTCGTCTACTTCGTTGTGGGTGAGTGTCACCTGCGTGGCGGCGCTCTCTGTACTGAATTGGGTGATAGTCACTTCACCGTACATGGGTTGTGTTCCGTTCACATCGATGAAGTGATGGGACATGTAATACTGCTGTTCATGAACTGGCTCTGTGTAGCACCGGGTATAGCGTCCATTGGACTGGACTATGCAGGGTTTGTTCTCGGTGATTTCGAGGTAGGTTCTGACTGCCCACGACGTAAGGGTGGGAGTGACTATGGCGACGGGTCGAGGGTTGTACTCTCGGATGTAGTCAAATTTGTTGAGATAGCGTTCCTGTTCATCTGTCATCTCACACTGAGCTAGTTGGATGAAGAGCTGTACACCTACAATCTCATCGATGTTTAATGCCTCGGAGTGATCGACGTAGTGAAACGGGAAATCTTCGATGATCCGTTTGGCATAGGACTCACGTTCGTTGGCTGGTAGGTCTTCAGCTAGTTCGATGTCAATGGTGATAGGCATTATGTTAGTCCTCTCTTCCTACCAAGTCACAACTACCGTCACGGTGTAGCGTGTGCTCACCACGCCATCAAGCACAATCTCTGTCACCTGGGGAATGATCTGGATGTCCTTGGATTCATTTGCTACCTCATAATTTCGCAGATAAGCACTCACCTCTTCAGCAGTAGCGGTAAATGGATCGTCAATGGCTGCATCATGGTTCGTAAAGGCTTGGATTGATTTCTGCATATGGTCCTCTCAGTTTGTGTAACAAGATACCTTACTATCTATGTTGTCAACATATCAATTGTAACATAGTATCATTGTAACATAGAAAATTGCATTTTTCAAGTTGATAGTGTATAGTAACTTATGTATCACAATCGCATTCATGCCAATTAAAGGGGGTCTCGATAGATATGTCAGAACAACTTATGAGTGTTACCGACGTTATGAAAAAGCTCAATATTAGCAGAATGACTGTGCATCGCAGGGTTAAAGAGGGCAAGCTCAAGCCAGTCAACGCATCGCAGGCCCTCTATCGTCAGCATAGATTATTGTTTAAGCCGGAAGATGTTGATCAGTTAGTAAATAATTCAGAGAGTGACGAAGAAAAACCAGCAGTGCCAGCCGCATAGCAGAGGGAGCATTGCACTCCCTCATTATTTTTATCCTCTCCATCTAACAAATAGTAAGTTACTAATATCGCTAAAACTATCGAAATTTACTAGGGTTGAGACTTTGTTTTAGTCTTCCTCGTTCCAACAGGTGTATCCATCCCATAATCCAGGCACAAATATCACCGGCCACGCTACAGCCGCCATTGCCACTGCCACGACTGAGCAGCAGGCGACACCGCAGCAGAAAAAGGCTTGGTGCCAGATTGTCCAACGTCTCATAGTTTTCTCTCAAGGGAGATAGAAGTTGATTGCCGCTGCGATGATGACACCGGCAATCAGCAGAAAACAGAAACAAAATACTTCTCGATTGCCAATCACTACGCTGGTACCCATGTCGGCAACCAGACTAGTAGCACGATCATCAAGAACAGCACAAAGAGCACGGCAATGCCTGTCCACAAGATAAAAGGATCGATCATGACTAGCCTTCCTCTCTCATCCGCATCAATAACTCATCACCTGGGAACAGCTCAGGCACGCTTGTAAGGCTCGTAAGAAACTTTTGAGCACACTCAACACCGAACTCTTGCAGATATTTGTCTATGGCCTGTGCCGGGTTGTCTGGATGCTCGTGAATGATGGCCAACAGTGTTTGTGTAGCCTGGGGAAAGAATAAGCCTTCCATCACAGCTGTCCTCCCATCAGAAACTTCCTGCCGGCTTCAGTGAGCGTATAGGTGCCGTTGTGGTTGTAGGTGACATATCCAGAGCGTTCGAGATCAATCAGTTTGAGTTGAGAGCCATCAGCCACGGCGGCTCGGATGAGCCGTTGCACATAGTTCATGGTTGGTGCTCCACTGCTTCTTCGACGTGTTCTATAGAGTGTCATTCCGTTATTTCCCTTCTATCCTCTACTATTTCATGTAGCCCTTTGTCTACGCTATTTTCTTCTCATCATCTTGCTTCTTTGTTTTGCTCTCCTGTTCGTGTGGGAGCTGCCATCTGTTCATGAGGTGCCAGGTCACGAGAATGGCGGTCAAGCAGAACAGGCAGAGTATCGTAATGGCCCCAATGATGGCCAGGACAATGATGGTCAGTGACATTGCTATGCGTTTCTAGGGTTCATCCTGCACAGTCTCATACATATCAGCACATTCCCGGCACATCCTATTGATTTCTGTGCTCAGTTGGTTTATTGATTTCCGCTTTGCACAGTGACAACAAACGAATGTGTCAGGTAATAATTGTCTTTCTCGTAATTCCTGAAATAATCGGCTTCCTTGCCGACTGTCCGCCCGGATGAGTACTGCTGAGCAGACGCAAAACAAGACAATGAATGCCAGAATACCAATCTGCATTACACCCCATCCTCGAAGATGAGTTTTTTGATAAGCGAGAGAGCTGCTTCTTGAACCTCCTCGCTTTTTGTATCCAGTGAAAAGCGTACCGCAACGGTTCTGGTGTCCAGGCTGTTATCCGGTACAATCCTCACAGGCTGCGGTGTAAAGTTGGCACCAAACAGAGCGGCATAGAATTGTTTGGCAGCCTCTTGTGGGATGGTCGGTGTAAAGACCAACTCGGAGGCCACGAATAACGATGCAACTGTAGAGTGTACGGACAAAACGTTGGGATGCAGGTGGAATGATGTCAAGAAAGCGTTCACACCACGTTGAGCCAGATCACTCAAATTACAGTCTTGTGGGCTGCTCAGGCGCAGTTCAAGCGTCTCGTGAGCCTTGACTCCGAGCGTGGCGAGCATCTCAATGGAGCGCTCTAATGGCGATTTGTTTGGTGATTGAACCGTCTTGAGTAGTGCGTTGAGATGAGCTTGTACTTCTTCGTTTCTCATAGCGCTTGTTGCCTTTCAGTCTCCACAGATAAATGGTCCCACTCCAGCGGATCGCTCGCTGGGAAGAGTTGTGGGATATCCTCTTCAGTTATCAGTTCTTTGTTGCCAGCGGCTTTACGTCCCCAGGCATAGCCAACAAGGAGCCCGGTCA
>CBJMBI010000201.1:0-6996 GCA_966427955.1 uncultured Ktedonobacterales bacterium | reverse complement strand
TCAACAGTTCGGAAGTGCCCCGATTGATCTTTAATCCTTAATAATTTCTTACCTTCGATCTCTACTTCGCCTGCAAATGTGCAAGGATTCCCCCTTGTATTTACTGAATGCGGACTCCTGATATCTTTCGACAGAAAGTATGGCTGCGTCCAGATCTCTTCATCCTGTGATTCCTTGTTCAGGAATATATTAACAATAAGTGTTCCATTCTTTCCTTGCTTCTTACGTTCCTGCATTTGTGTGGTGAGGTTTTCAAACTCCTCAGTTCCTACTCTCACTGGCTTGTGTCTTTCTTTAATTGCCCTTAGCCTTTCTTGAAAGTATATTGCTGGAAACATATTTGGGAATTGTTTAGCTTCATCCGGTTTAGGAGCAATACTGTCAATTAGCTTCTTTCGAGCATATTTATGGCCTATTTCTCTCAATTTATTCTTTGGTGTGTCGCTGTTGATTGAGCCTTTCTTAAAGGCTTTATAGATACCACCATAGTAATACCCACGGTACTGCTTAGCTAAATCATAGCCTCTAATGCTCCATCCATATCTCTCCCCTAGATTCTCATTCGCCTTGAAAACTCTGGCTGCAATTTCCATTCGCCTCTGTGGGCTTGGAACGACCCCTTTCTCCGCTTGGTCAAATTCTAAAAGTTGATCAATAGCACGCAATACAAGTTGAACTTGCTTTTTACGCTGAATATGAAATTTAACCTGCCACTGATCTTTCTGATCCCCACAATTCAACTGGATCCCTCGGCCTCCTTCTCCATGGCTAAACGTTACGTTATAATTCTGGTACTCTTTCATCGTCTCTGGGCTCAGTTTTTCAAGTGTCCTCTTGATTAATTGGACGTATTCCTCGCCTGATAGAGGGTTCCCCTTACCTCTTTGGATGTCTCTCTCTATCTTCTTCAATTGATCGAGAAATGGTTTCACTCCAGCAGGCAGATCAGGCTTCGCTTTTTCCAAGAGGTATGCCAATTGGAGAGACTTGTCGGCTTCTCGCCTGAGAGTATCCATGAGTTCTTTCTGGGAGATTTGTTCTGTTAGGGATATGGACTCTTCTCGTTTCCGTTTAGAGGGGAGGTAACGCTGCGGCAAAGCATCTTGCACTTGTCTAACAGCCTCCTGAAAGAGCTGCTGCTGCCTGTATTCTCGCCCTCGCGTTAGTCGCCCAGGTTGTTTGAGGTCCTCAGCTAGCTCTGTGGCCGGTCCCTTGATCTTCTTATAGAGACGCGTTGCTTGCTGTCCTGACTCGGGTAATAACGATCTAACTACATCAAAAACTCTCTTTTTAGCAGAACTACTACTAGTTGTACATTTATCCAAGTTTTTCTCTGGAGACATAAAACCAACCTTCCTTTTCAATTGACTTCAACTATTTACTTCTGCTAATGCCTTGTTTCTTTGCTCTTCCAATAATTTATGCATCCCACAGGTTATCTGACGGAGTATCTGACACACTTCGTGGGAGGGGGGAAGTGATGGTATACTGCATTTATTGTAAACTTCTTTCCAAGGCTCACCGAATAATCGATCGTATAGAGGTGGCGCAAAAGCCATCCGGCCACTTAATGGGGTACTGGTAATTTCTCCAAAAAAGACTTTTTCTGGGGTGTCGTACAAATCTATGCGTGCAAAATCTATGCCTTTGCCCAGCTGCTGCGCAAGTTCTAGCATTTGCTCCAAATGCGGAGGACGAGGCAGAGGGGTGGGAAGACTTTCGCGAGAATTAAATGTAATTGGCAGCTTATTCCACTGCGTATCATAGAAATCGACCATATGGCGTTCAAAGCGGCTCACAGTGACTTGAATTGCTTGTGTCATGCCATTGTAGGTAAACAACTTATAATCATAAGGAGCAACCTCGCCTTTTCTATCATTGATATACTCTTCAATTATAATACGTCGCTTAACATACTTATAGTGCCATGAACTAGTTTTCTTGTAATAATCGTCATTTAACCATTTATTGCATTCCTCTCTTATTTCTGACTCATTAATTGTGGACTTATCCGTCACTATTCTTACCTGCCGACTGCTTGAGCCCTGTGTGCACTTTATGACAAATTTGTCTGGCAAATCCTTGAAAGGAATGCTGTTTGGATCGGTGGTCACATGGTATATTTCTGGCAGGTATTCTTCTCCAATCCTGTCTTTAACGTATTGCCGAACTGCGAGCTTATCTGCAAATTGGGTGCGTATCGGCCTGCGATCGAATAATTTTCTATGCAGAACTTTATCATTAAACAATTGGGGATCACAGATATCAGGAAGGCGCTTGTGACACTTTATATGCTTTAGAATAGTATTTATCCACCTTTCGGCGATGAGCCTTTGAGTTCCACGAGTTATTACTAAGTCTTGTCCAGGTTTCACTGGAAGGTCTATCAGCTTTTTCCGAACGTTCTCAGTCTTGAGATCATTCTCTCCAAGCTGCTCCTTGTAAATGGGAAGGACATACTCATGCAACAATGTTTTTGCCTTTGTTGGCTTTTCCATCTTCTCATAGATCGTGGCCAGACTCTTCATAACCCCGGCAGTTCTAGGATCATTTTCTCCGAATTGCTCCTTGCAAATGAGAAGAGCACTCTTAACAAATTCTTTTGCCTCTTTATACTTGCCCTGCATCTCATAGATCTTGGCTAGACCCTTCATAGCCGCGCCAATCTTGAGGTCATCTGGTTGGGGTTCATGCGCATAATAATCAATAATAGTATTATACAATTCTTCTGCATCTCCATACCTTCTTTGCATCTTGTAGACCTGCGCTAGACCGTGCGCAACCAGCTCAATCTTGTAGCCATTTGGTTTAGGTTCCTCCGCGCAATTGTCAAGGACACCTTTGAGCCATCGTTCTGCCTGCTTATATTGGCCCTGTGCATAGTCTTTATCTGTCTTCTCAGACATCTTGCCCCACTCGTAGTGGTTAGCGGCCTGACGGAGAAGCGCGTCATCATTACCTATCATCTCAAGAGACCCAAGAGCACTCATCGGTGACTTCTGGCTCGGAGTATCATGATGGAAGCTCGTCGACAACGTTTCCTCAGCATGTGGAGGAAGCACATCAGGTCCTCCGTATGTATAACTGATATAATCCTTAAACAAGCGACTCTGAGGAACGCATGTGTTTCTTCTCCCGTCGGCACCGAGAAGATGTCGGCTCAGGTCAAATTGGCTGGACGGCCCTGCACCTTGCCCGCTATCGAGCTTCTGGATTTGGTCAGGTTGGTTCTCAAGATGGCCTTTCATAATCCTTCTCCTATCTCTTGAGAATACTGCCTGTTTCTTTGCCCTTCCAAAACTACTTTATGTGTACCACAGGTGATCTGACGGAGTATCTGACACACTTCGTGGGAAGGGGGAAGTGATGGTATACTGCATTTATTGTAAACTTCTTTCCAAGGCTCACCGAATAATCGATCGTACATAGCTGGCTCAAAATGCGCCAATCCATTTGATGGGATACTCGTAATTTCTCCTAAAAAGACTTTTTCTGGGGTGTCGTAAAAATCTATACGCGCAAACTCTACTCCTTTACCAAGCTTATGCACAAGTTCTAGCATTTGCTCCAAATGTGGAGGGCGAGGAATAAGGGTGGGATTATTTTTCCCACCACCTTTCTCAATTTGCAGTTTATTCCACTGTGTATCATAGATATCACGCGTCTGGCTTACAAAACGGCCCGTATTAACTTGAATATAGTTTGCCACGCCATTGTAGGTGAAAAATTTATAATCATAAGGAGCAACCTCGCCTTTTCCATCATTGATATACTCCTCAATTATAATTTGTGGTTTAACATGCTTATATGCCCATGAACCTGTCGCTTTGTAATGATCGTTATCTGGATTTAACCACTTATTGCATTCCTCTCTTATTTCTGGTTCATTAATTGTGGACTTATCCGTCACTACTCTGACTTGCAGACAGCGTGCGCCCTGCGTGGACTTGATGACAAATTTGTTTGGCAAATCCTTGAATGGAATGGTGCTTGGATCGGTGGTCACATGGTAGAGTTTCGGTAGGTATTCTTCTCCAATCCTGTCTTTAACGTATTGCCGAACTGCAAGCTTATCTGCAAATTGGGTGCGTATCGGCCTGCGATCGAATAAATTTCTATGCAGAGCTTTATCATTAAACAATTGGGGATCGCAGATATCAGGAAAACGCTTGTGAAACTTCATAAAATTCAGAAGAGTATTCACCCACCTTTCGGCAATGAGCCTTCGAGTTCCTCGAGTTATTACTAACTCTTCTTGCCCAGGTTTCACTGGAAGGTCTGTCAGCTTTTTCCGAATGTTCTCAGTCTTGGAATCATTTTCTCCGAGCTTCTCTTTGAAAATGGGAAGGACATACTCATGCAACAATGCTTTTGCCTTTGCGGGCTTTTCCATCTTCTCGTATACCTTGGCCAGACTCTTCATAACCCCGGCAGTTCTGGGATCATTTTCTCCAAATTGCTCTTTGCAAATGAGCAAGGCACTCTTAAACAATGCTTTTGCTTCTTTAGACTTACCTTGCTTCTCATAGACCTCACCCAGACCCTTCACCGCCGCGCCAATCTTGCGATCGTCAGGTTGGTGCTCCTGCATGTGATGGTCAATGAGAAACTTGTAAACTTCTTCCGCATCTCCATATCTTCCACACTTCTTGTAGACCTTGGCTAAACCGTGCAGAGCCAGATCAATCTTGAGGCCATTTCGTTCAGGTTCCTTCGCACAATTGTCAAGGATACACCTGAGCACTAGTTCTGCCTCTTTCTGCTGGCCCTGTGCATAGTCGTTATCTGCCTGAAGGAGAAGCCCGCCATCACGTATCTTCTCAAGAGACCCGAGTGCACTCATGGGTGACTCCTGGCTAGGAGCGTCATGACGAAAGCTCGTCGGCAGCGTTTCCTCAGTATGTTGAGGAGGTCCATCAGGTTCTCTGTATCCATAACTGATGTAATCCTTAAACAAGCGATTCTGAGGAATGCATGTGCTTCTTCTCCTGTCGGCACCGAGAAGATGTCGGCTCAGATCAAATTGGCTGGACAGCCCTGCACCTTGCCCGCTGTCAAGCTTCTGGGTTTGTTCAGACTGTTTCTCAAGATGGTGTCTCATAATCTTTCTCCTCTATTAAAAAGAGCTACTTCCTCTTCAGTAATATCATCTTTTGAGCAGTTCCTCCCGATCAGTGGTATCCTACAGGAATCAGTTAATCTGTCTCACCCTTGCGACCCTCTTCAGAGACGAGATAGCCGAGTTCTTCGAGCTTGGTAAAGATCTTTTGCACACACTCTTCAATCGACTTTTTGTCTGTCTCGACAATGACCTCGGGATGTTCTGGCTCTTCATAGGGATCATCCACACCCGTGAAGTGTTTGATCTTGCCCTCGTCAACCAGCTTATAGAGACCCTTGACATCACGCCGACGACAGACCTCTAGAGCACACTTGACGTAGACTTCCACAAAATTGCCAATTTCTTGTCGAGCCCACGTGCGAGCTTCACGATAAGGAGCAATTGCTGCAGAGATAGTAGCGACGCCATTGCGGGTGAGTAACTTAGCAACAAAAGCGATCCGTTTAATATTGGTGTCACGATCTTCTCGACTAAAACCCAGCCCCTTACTGAGATGGGTACGCACCTCGTCACCATCCAATAGCTCAACATTACGTCCACGCTCTTTGAGACGTTGCTTAATCACTTCTGCCAACGTGCTTTTGCCTGCCCCAGAAAGTCCTGTAAGCCAGAGAGTGAAGCCAACATTTTTCATGCTTCTCTTTATTTCCTTGATTCTTTCAATGTTATTGTTATATTTTGCACTAAAGTCTCCCTGAATAGGCTCAATAGGCTTACTCAACTTCTGCGAGTCAAGAGAATGAGACTTCACTTTCTGCGGGTCAAAAGGAAACGGTACTTCATCAGGTGATTTTCCAGCGCCCCCACCAGATCTATCTTGCATCTGAGCACTAGTTCTAACGATATCGTATCGTGACCTTTTGCCAGACTGCATACCCAGTTTTAGCCGCTCTACCTTAAATGTTGTTGATATAATGTCCACAAGTTTTTCTCCTATTTTAATTGATTTTCACTCATATGAATCCGACAGGACTATCTGCCAGATAGACATTAATAGTCAAGTTTCTCACTAATTAGGACTTTGATTCTTTCTGTTGTGATTTATATCTATTTACCCCATCTGTTTTGAAAACCGGAATTCTCAAATCTGTGCTCGTAGCTTGGCGTAGTTGATCATATTGACTAAAAACAGGAGCCTTTTCTAAAAGAGCTACTTCTTCTTCAGTAATCTGATGAGCAATCTTATCAGCTGACTTCTCCTTGTATTCAAGTCCTGTTGTCAGAAAAACTTTCATCAGCCCCTCAATATATTGGGGAGACACCTCCGATTTGCCTGAGTCTTGATTATAGATATGGATATGAGAAGGTAAATCCTTTGGATCAGTGATAACTGACCAGCCCTGAATAGCCTGATCGGAATAAGGTAAAGACACATTGGAAAAAAGCCGTTTCATAACGTCTGGTGGATCATTGTCTCTGAATGCTTCGTAAACAAGTGCTGTTGTGGCAATGCCTGCTGCTTTTGCTTCTTGATACAGAGTGAAAGCTCTATCATGCGCAGTTAAAAAATTGTTGAGTAATGTTCTTCTCTCAACGCCTGAATACTTTTCACACCATGATGCCCATGTGCTTAGAGGACATCTGGACGTTACAATGACGGCTAATTTTTCTGGAGGATACTTAGCATCTAAAAGGACTTTGAGTGGGTTAAGTTGCGATTCAGCAGGTGTTTTTGCTCCTATAGATTCTTTTATAAGAATAGTTTGTCCTGACTCTTCAACTGATGGAATCTTGAATTCTCTTCCACGCCGTAATCCTCGGACTATAGATTTGATATGATTATTGTATACTCCCACACCAGTTTCTCCAAAACTTCGAAACTGTGATGTTGTTCCTGTTCGACAAGCACCAGCCAGGAGAATAATTCTCGGGAG
>CBJMBI010000200.1:0-6998 GCA_966427955.1 uncultured Ktedonobacterales bacterium | reverse complement strand
CAACGATCCAAAAGATCATTTATATTCCTGGTCGTTTGGTAAATGTAGTTGTGCGTAAAGGCTAACAAGCCCTTCCAAATTTGAATAAATTGGATAGATGAGGAACAGAAGTCTAACTGACAAGGAGAAGCCTGTTCCTCATCTATCTCTCTCTCAACTATTCTCTGTCTTCTTTTGCCTGTAACCTTGAAGCGTCATCATTTCTAGTAAAGAGAGGATCATCCTCTTGCTGAGATCAGGTCCTTCAGAGGTAAAAATTGTCCCTCTTTCCCCCCTATAAAATGTGCAAAGTTCTGCTAGAATATGTACCTAATGGAAGATCACTTGCGAGTGTGCTAGTAAAGTACGCCAAGCAGTCATGTTCCAACCAAGATTTTTAGCAAAGTCTGTCCTGATCAGTGGAACTTTTCGAGGGTTTCAAACGTATATAGGGCAGATAGCTCATATAGAAAATCTCTACAACAAGAGTGTTGACCTATATGAGTGTATATCAAGAAAAATGTGAAATATTTCACACTGTGAATGTCTTTAAGGACACTGCTAGGGGGTCCTTTTCCGCTTATACTGTGCTCAAACGGAATAGAGGAGAGGGGGATATGGTTAAGCAGTACAAGCGTACTGATATTTAAAGGAATACAGAACCAAGTGTCTTTTCTGTTAGAAAAGATTTTCTAACTAGCTGGGAGAGGCCTTGAAGTATCTAGCATCAGCAAGCGGAAGACATCCAGTGGTGGATTGGCCCATAGTGGCGCAGGTGGAAGGATAATAGCATGAACACGCAACCGTTAGAAATGATAACAAACTTTGATAAGACTGTTTCTGATACCGATGTTTTAACACGGTCAGGCCTCTCTGAGGACGAGGTTACCTCGGTCCTGTGGTTACGACAATGGTATCAGAATGGTGGAAGCGATCGCATGGAAGTCCTGCGACATCTAGAATTTATCAAACTTCTCGTAATGAAGGGAAAGATCGAGTTATAACAATTTTTAGCGTATTTTGCTTGCACTATTCATTTTAAGTGTAATTTGAATATTCTTTGTGCGCTTTCCTGGTAAGTAAATATATCTAAGAGTGTCTGATATTGCAAACATCAGGCACTTCTTTACTTCCTTTGTCTGAGATTTCCCCGCAGCTTTGGCCAAAGTCTGGTTTAGCTCCCACGAGTTTTACGTCTCGGGTAGCATATCAAGTGCTACTTAATTATTCTAACAGAAGGACACAAAACTGAACAAGGAAATAAGCCAAAGGTACTCCTCTGTCCCAGTCCCAAAAAAGAAAGGCTAGAAAAGCCCTTGGATCAATCACAGGGGCTTTCCTGGCCGCGGTTCTGGAAATCGGTCAAACTCGAACCAAAGCACAGCTATTTACGTATATAGAGATGACGGATCTGCGAGGCACAACCAGATTGGGAGTTGCTTCATATGATGAATTACGAGAAGATATAAGGACTTATATGCGCATAATTCTCTACTTAGGAAAAGGCGGCGTTGGTAAAACGACGGTTTCAGCCGCGACAGCAGTGCGTTCTGCTCAGCAAGGAAAACGAACCTTAGTAGTCAGTACCGATCTTGCACATAGTCTTGCCGATTGCTTCCAGGTGAACCTTACATCGACTCCTCGAGAAATCAGCAAGAATCTCTGGGCGCAGGAGGTCAATGTACTAGATGAGATGAAGCAAGGTTGGGGTAAACTACAAGAGTCGATGACCAAAACTCTGCGTAAGCAGGGTATTGATGCAACTATTGCCCAGGAACTTGCACTTATCCCTGGCATGGATGAGATTGTGAGTCTGATCAATATCTATCGTAATGCACGCGAAGGTAATTTCGATGTGGTAGTCATCGATGCTGCTCCTACTGGTGAGACCGTACGTTTACTCAGTATGCCTGATACTTTCCAGTGGTATGCCAGCCGTCTCATGAAGATGCAGGGTGGAGCATTAAATCTAGCCCGTCCATTGCTTAAAGCTGTGCTTCCCACAACTGAAATTCTAGATGCTGTGCAGTCGCTTAGTGAGCGTGTTAAGACATTGCGTGATGTATTGAGCAATCCTGACATTAGTTCCTATCGCCCAGTAGTCAATCCTGAGCGTATGGTGATCAAGGAGGCACTACGCGCAGAGACCTATCTTGCGCTTTTCGGCTACCCTATTGATGGTGTCGTCTGCAATCGTGTCATTCCAGCGGGCAACTATCAAGATAGCTTTATGCAGGACATCTATCGTACTCAGGAAAAGTTGCGTCAGCGCATCCACCAGACTTTCGCTCCACTTCCAGTCTGGGAAGCACCCTATCATTCGCAGGAGATTCTGGGTGTGACGCAATTGGGCAAGCTTGCAGAAGTCATCTTCGGTGATGAGGATCCGACGCAAGTCTTCTATCGTGGTCTGATTCAGGAAATCATTGAGCAGAGCGATGGGTATATTCTGCGTCTCCCGTTACCTCATGTCGAGATGGACAAGGTGTCGATGACAAAGAGGGGTGATGAAGTAACCATTGAGATTGGCAATTTCAAACGTGATATCACTCTTCCTACCATACTTGTCAATCAGGAAGCCACTGTCGCTAAATTTGTAAACAAGGCACTTGAGATTCACTTCACTGCACCACCACTGCAGGCAAATAAGTCGGCCTGATATATGCTTTTGCACACTTCATACCAATCCGTTCGGCAGTAGGGGATATAAGGATGCGAATGGTGCTCATCTGGTGGAACTGGATGAGCACAGGTACGTTGGCTGAGTGCCCTTTTGGACAAAAAAGTCAAAGCAGTACGTCTATCGTTTATCATACGGGCTTACTACCAAGAGCAAATTCTCCAACAGAAGTTTCTTTGAGATAGTTAATCCCTTGATTTTACAAAATTTTTAAAATACATGAAAAAATAGAGAAGCCGTTTACCTCTTGACAGATGTTCCAACTTTCCTCTATTATGGACGCTGAACTATTGTGATCGTGTAAAGAGCAGAATCTGTATAATTGTCTGATGTCTATGCAAAACCAACAAATTGCTCCACTTGCTATGTATATAGAGAGAGCACGTAAAATATTGCAATTCGAGCAGCGTACTAATCATCAGGATAGGGCCATCAAACCGGGTGGACTAGAGGCCTTTGTCGCACGCTGGTATGACGAAACTAGTGCCGTCTGCAAAAATACAGGGCTCGATCTTGATCCTATTCATCGTTTTGTCGAGCACCTTGAGGGCTATCACAAACAGGACCCAATGCAACGCGCTGCTAGTTTACGTACAGCCTTGGCCATTCTTAACGAACTTGATGGATTGGGCCCTCTGCACAATATGCCAACGAGAGTGCAGGCAATCCAAGCCATTAGCAACGACAATACCAAGCCGCCCTCGGTACCACTGGCTGAGCCTGCAAAGAGAGAAATAAATCCATCGCAGCCGCTTAAGATAGCTACGTCCTCGGTACCACCGGCTGAGCCTGCAAGGAGAGAAATAAATCCGTCGCAGCCGCTGCGTTTAGATGCGGGTATGTCGCAAGGCCATACAGTGCTGGCACTCTTGACAACCGATGTTACGGCCATTCCTGGCGTAGGTCCGACAGTTGCCAAACGATTGCAGCATCTAGGCATCCGTACCATACGCGATTTGCTCTTCTATTTTCCACGCGAGCATCGCGATTATAGTAAGTTGGTCAAGATTGCCCATATCCCTTTTAACGAAGTGACAACGACTATGGGCTTGCTCTGGGATGTCAAGAGTCAACGCACAAGTAATGGCCGTTCGCGTGTTATTGCTGAGATATCTGATGAAACAGGCAAAATGTATATATCATGGTTCAATCAGGGATACTTGCAAAAACAACTACAGGCGGCCAAGGGTGAATACATCGTTGTCACAGGTGTCAAACAACGTTTTGGCAATAAAGTAGAGTTCTCTGTACGTAGCCATGAACTGCCTGAACGGGGCGATTTATTGAATACTGGACGCTTAGTTCCTATCTATTCACTGACAGAAGGGCTCCACGCCAAGGCACTATTGCGCTTCACAAAGTATGTCGTTGATCGTTATGCTCAAATGCTGTCTGAGTATCTCCCTGTAACAATTCGCACAGTGGGTCACTTGCTGCCGTTACCTGAAGCTGTTGCCCAGATGCACTATCCAGAGAATGAGCAGATGCGTGCTGCAGCCCACCGACGTTTGGCATTTGATGAGCTGTTCATGATCCAGCTTGGTATGCAAGAGAGGCGTAGCCGCTGGCAGTATGAAACCGCGCAGGGAAATGCTTTTACCATCTACTATAACCGAGTCTTCATAGAGCCACCAGTTTCATCAGATCAACAGAATAGGCAGCACAACAGAGCTGAAATTCGTCCAATTGGTTCAACATTATGGTCGGTCATTGCAACTGAGAAGCCACTAGAGGCGACTCTGCCATTTTCCTTTACCGCTGCTCAACGACGCGTGATTTGCGAAATTTTTGCCGATCTTGCACAGAGTAAGCCAATGTGTCGCCTCTTGCAAGGTGATGTTGGCGCAGGGAAAACTGCTGTTGCAGCAGCAGCTCTCCTTATGGCAGCCTTGAATGGCTATCAGGGTGCAATCATGGCTCCTACAGAATTGCTTGCTGAGCAGCATGCTCGTAGTATAACTGCTATGCTTGAGCCATTTGGTATCCGTACAGTATTGCTCACAGGCAGTATGCGATCGCGAGAACGGATGCTTGGACGCACAGAACTTGAGACAGGGCAAGCAGCGATTGCCATTGGGACACATGCCTTGGTTCAGGAAGGTGTGACTTTCCAGAAGCTAGGACTAGTTATCATTGATGAGCAACATCGCTTTGGCGTAGAGCAGCGCGATGCGCTACGCCAGAAAGGCTATCATCCCCACATGCTAGTGATGACTGCTACGCCAATTCCGCGCACGCTAGCCCTAACACTCTATGGGGATCTAGACATTTCAATCATTGATCAACTGCCCCCTGGACGCCAGAAGATCATTACACGCTGGCGCACTGGCCCCCGGCGCAATGAGGCCTATATGACTATTAAGCAACAGGTAGCTGAAGGACATCAGGCTTTTATTATCTGCCCGCTGGTTGAAGAATCAGAGTCACTAGAGGCTAAAGCTGCGGTTAGTGAATATGAACGTTTGCAGCGCGAGGTTTTTCCTAGCCTGCGCTTAGGTCTATTGCATGGAGCAATGAAACCTGCCGAGAAGGATCAGGTCATGTGCCGCTTTCGTGACAGAGAACTTGATATTCTGGTTGCTACTTCGGTGATCGAGGTGGGGATCGACATACCGAATGCCACGGTGATAGTTATCGAGGATGCAGATCGATTTGGCCTTTCACAACTGCACCAGTTCCGTGGACGTGTTGGTCGTGGCAAGCATCAATCTTATTGTTATGTGTTAAGCGCGGATGCTAGCATGCAAGCTCAAGAGCGTCTTGGAGTCTTCCAAGATACGGATGATGGTTTTCGCTTAGCCGAGGAGGATTTACGATTACGTGGTCCTGGCGACTTCATTGGTGTGCGTCAGAGTGGTGTGTCTGAGATGAAAGTGGCAAACCTCAATGATACCAAGTTAATTGAACTCGCCCGGCAACTAGCAGCGCAACTCTGGGAGAGTGATCCCTATCTCCGCAAGGAAGAACATGCTCCCTTGCGCGAAAAGATGCACCTCTTTTGGCAGAATTTTATGGCACATTAATCTCTAGCAAAGATCTCTCGGTGGTAGCATAAGTAAACACACGTTACTCAACACTACAAATCAATCCCAAACCGTGTTGTACTGCTATACGCACTGCATCTATCAAAGAGTCTGCATGAGCTGGCAGGACCTCATCAATCATGCGAAACTCTTTTACTGGCTGACTTTGTTCTTGGCGGAAGCTGGCATAATCTGCTTCCGCAATTGCACGGTCTGGCGGTTGCTGATCCTGTAAACAATCTGCTAGGTGACGTACCTCGTTGGGAGTGAGATAACCGATATAGGCCTCGTATGGCTCTCCAGCTCGATAACCAAAGGGTAAACAGCGCCGTCCACAGGCCAGCAGTTCAAAGAGTGCCATGGCTCGTATAGAGCGCATTGCAAGCCAGCCACGTAAGTGCAATGGAGTGGGATGGCGTCCAATTTCGACTCCTTGGCACTTAGTATCTATGCTCTCTAGATCAGGAATCACTCCTGGGCCATTATTCTGCATGATTATTGGTTCTTCAGCCTCGTGTACTGATACAGAAAAATTGGTAGATCGCTGGAATTGTGCCGTATGATCTTGGTTCATAGGGCATTCCGTCTCTTGCTGCACTTTGGCTTGAGGTCGTATGAGTTGCAATTGACAATGTTTCTCGACAATTGCACCCCAAATCGCACGAATGGCATCCGAGTTTTGATAAAGTTGGGGAGGGTGATGGTGTATATAGCTATCGCTTAATTTAGTAAATTGTTCGGCAGTGCAAAGAAGCTGGTACTCTTTGTTAGTATGGGAACCTCGCGGAAGCTGCTGCACAAACATCTTGGCCCGTAGCCAGGTGGATAATAATTGCATTGTAGAAGGAAGAAAATGTTCTTCCTGTGCACAGCGCGTCTGTTGATACAGTTGGTAGATAACGGTTTCGTTCCCATCAACTAGCCAGTGTGCAAATGCTGGCATAACAAGATCTGTATATGTCTCCCAATCGAACCCGTAGACACGTATCATGATGTCTAATCTCCTCTATTGGAGATGCTATCATAATCTAAAATGATTTGTCAATAGGATGTGGATATAGTTTCTCTCAGTGGACTAGGCTCTTCTCCCGTCCTAGTAGGGCAAAAATTCCTATTTGGGCTTGATGCATCACCGATACTAGTGCTGAATCATCGTTAACTGGGGGTTGTTGAATAGTTAACGGTAGAAGTGATGAAACTCCTAGTCTTGGTGGTGAAGATGGCATAGATGAGGTAGGAGTATCTGCCAATCCTGTTAGGGTATCTGGCAGGATTGGCATGTACCCATTGCCATTTGACTCTATCGCTCTGGTTAC
>CBJMBI010000199.1:0-7011 GCA_966427955.1 uncultured Ktedonobacterales bacterium | reverse complement strand
ACCTTCTCACCTACCGTGCGTCCACGCATCTGGTACTGATCGCGGGCAAGACAGGTTTGCAATGACATATTAAAGACAAAAAGACAACTGTGGTATTGATAGCGTTGGGCCATCTCAATCAAAGCTTGACGTGCGTTAGATTGCAGAGCAGTACTATCAGCAATCGTCAGGCGTCCTTGGAATAGACGCTTACGGATTATATAGTAGAATAGGTCAAACGTATCTCGATTAACCTGCTGATTCGTTTCATCATCACAGATGATAGCACGACAGTAATCAGAGGAGACAATCGAGGTCGGTTTGCAGCCTTGAGCCTGATGCCGTTCAACAAACTTGCGAGCAAAGGTACTCTTACCAGCCCCTGCGGGCCCACAAAGCACAATCAGGGTTCTCTGTGGAAGAGTAATGGTCGCAGTACATTCATACATCACAGCTGGGGTATTTACCTCAGCTCTGTGTTTTTGCAACAAATCTTGTCCATGCTCTATACGCAATGATGCCCTTTCCATTGCAGTCTATTGTCTCCTTTGATATAATGCGCATGCGTGTAAAGGTTTTTATGGAATGCTGCTTAGTAGCTATGCGTTCCTTCCTAATATAAATATAAATGTATCACAAACGGGCGTAAGACTTGCCTGCGCCCCTACCCGAGGAGGATGCTGTGTCTGTTGAAACTACCCTAACAGGAACTGAAATACGTGCGCGATTTCTCGATTTTTTTGCGAGTAAGGGACATGTGAAGGTACCCAGTTCATCACTCATTCCGCGCAACGATCCGACAGTATTGCTAACAACAGCAGGGATGCAGCAGATGATACCCTACTTTTTGGGACGTGAAACCCCTCCTGCGACACGGCTCACCTCTGCACAGAAGTGTTTCCGCACAACTGATATTGATAAAGTAGGCAATCAGCGTTCACTCACTTTCTTTGAGATGCTAGGAAATTTTTCGGTTGGTGATTACTTTAAACGCGAGGCCATCGGTTTCGCTTGGGAGTTTCTCACACAAGTGATCAATTTGCCCGCTGATCGCCTCCATCCAACTGTCCACCCCACTGATGATGAGGCCTCTAAGTATTGGAACGAAATTGCAGGTTTTCCCGATGAGGCCATTGTACGATTAGAAGACAATTGGTGGGGTCCTCCGGGTAATTCTGGCCCATGCGGTCCCGACTCTGAAATCTACTATGATCGCGGCCTCAAATATGGTTGTGGCAGGGCCGATTGTAAACCTGGTTGCGATTGTGAACGTTTCCTAGAAATCTGGAATCTGGTCTTTATGCAGTACTTCCAGGACGTTGATGGCCAACGCACACCGTTGCCACGAAAGAATATTGATACCGGCATGGGTCTTGAACGTCTGGCCCTGGTGCTACAAGGAAAAGAATCGGTCTTTGATGTCGACCTATTCCGCACCATTATTGATCATATTGCCACTATCTCTAACACGGTTTATGGTCAGAATAGCAAAATTGATACATCACTGCGTGTCATCTCTGATCATGCACGTGCGCTTGTCTTCCTTGCAGCCGATGGTGTCCTGCCAAGTAATGAGGGACGTGGCTATATTTTCCGGCGTATCCTGCGTCGAGCTGTCCGGCACGGCAAGCTACTAGGGCTAGATCGTCCTTTCCTGGCCGACACTGCCACAACCGTCATCAACTTGTTGGGCAGTTATTATACCGAATTGCAGTCACAGCAAGAACGCATTCTCGGAATCCTCACCTTGGAAGAGCGGAAATTCAGCCAAACATTGACAACCGGGCTGAACTTGCTCAATGAACTACTAGCCAACTTGAAACTGCGGGAACGCACAGTCATTCCTGGCGAGGAAGTCTTCAGACTCTACGATACTCACGGATTCCCTGTCGAATTGACCCAGGAAATCGCTGCTGAGCAGGGCTTTACGATTGATACGGCAGGCTTTGAACAGTCTATGCAGCGTCAACAGGAACGTAGCCGTGCAGCCAGCGCTAGTACTTTTATGCAAGGTCGCGATGAGAACATCCTGACAGACATCCTCAACCGCGTTGATCGTACTGAATTTACTGGCTACCAGGGATTAACAGATAGCAGCAAGGTTGTGGCCCTTGTCGTCGATGGTGTCGAAGTAGAGAGTATCAGTGCACCACAACAGGCCCTAGTCATCTTGGACAAGACTCCCTTCTATGCCGAAAGTGGCGGCCAAATCGGTGATCGTGGCGATCTTAGTAGCACACTCGGAAACTTCCAGGTTGAGGATACACGCCGACCCATTAAGGGTCTAATTGTACATTATGGCCAACTGACAGAAGGGCACCTCCATGTCGGAGACAGTGTGCAGGCAAGTGTGATTGAGCAGCGCCGTGAGGACACCATACGCAACCATAGTGCAACCCATCTCTTGCACAAAGCGCTGCGTGATTATCTGGGTACTCAGGTTGAACAGCGTGGCTCACTTGTCGAACCGGAGCGTCTGCGTTTCGACTTTGCTAGCCCACGTGGACTCACCACAGCAGATATTGCCCATATCGACGAGCAAATTAATCGTTGGATCAGAGCCGATTATCCTGTTCAGACCAAGATACTCCCTTTGCAAGATGCTATAGCAAGTGGAGCAATGGCCCTCTTCGGTGAAAAATACGACGACATGGTTCGCGTCGTATCAATGGGTAGCAGTATCGAACTCTGTGGAGGAACGCACTGCAAATCAACTGGGCAAATTGGGCAGTATATCACTACCCAGGAAACAAGCATTGCCGCAGGCATCCGCCGTATTGAGGCATTGACTGGACGCGCAGCCGAAGCCTATCTGCGCCAGCGGAGCACCACCGTTGATAGATTGGCAACAACGCTCCAGGTACAGCCAGATCAAGTTGAGACACGCGTAGAGCAGCTTCTCCAAGAACTCGCTACGGCACGTCGCCAAGTAGCACAGCATCTGCATAACGAAGCACTACGCCAAGCTGAAAGTATTGCACAGCATGCGAGCGAAATTGCAGATATTGTTCTTGTAGCAAGAGAAGTAAAGGTTTCAGATGACAAAATTCTACGTCAAATGGGAGACATGGTCCGTGATAAACTCAAACAACCTAGTGTCGTTGCACTGGCCGCTGATCTAGGCGAACGTATTGCTATTCAGGTAAGCGTTGACCCATCGCTGACCAAACGCGGCTTGCATGCAGGCAAAATCGCCGCTATACTTGGCGAACAAGTGGGAGGTAAAGGCGGCGGGCGTCCCGAGTCAGCTCAAGGAGGGGGCAAAAACAAAGCCGCACTTGGCAAAGCACTCGATCTTGTACCAACGTTTGTACAAAACAACCTAAAGTAGAGGCCCACTCAATCTTATTGTCGATAGGGCACATTTTGTGTTATAATGTAAGACGGGTATAATCATGCAAATCCCAATAAGGAGGTACAGCGCTTCTTTCAATCCAGACAATGGGAGAAGTCTCTACGCTAGAAACTGCCAATGAGGAATATTTTGCAACATCTGCGCAACCTCATACAGGGAGAACGAGAAGGAGAGGAACGCCGCACCAACCTAGGAATCTATGATGGTGATGATCAGGATTCCGATGAGGGAGCAGACGAACCACAACTCTTCACAGCACTCGATATTGGCACGGCCTTTGCCAAAGCTCTTATTGTAAAAGTTGTAGGAGAACGGGCTGAGGTCTTAGGAGTAGGGCGTCATCCACAAAGCTATTCTCATATGTCGGATGGCATTGTGACAGACATTCCAGGCGTCATTGCCACTTGCAACGAAGCCTTAATGGAAGCTGAGAAAGCAGCCGGAGGGATCATTGCTCCCTCCGCCATTATTGGGATTGCAGGGGAACTGGTTAAAGGCAGTTCTATGACCGTCAGCCGACAGCGTCAGCAGCCTACTAAGCCAATTACGCCTGAAGAATTGGACGCCCTGATCACCGTAGCCCAACAGCGACTCCTGAAAAGTGCCAAAGAGCGTATCGCCGCAGAAACAGGATTTAGCAACATTGATGTCCGGCTAACTAATACAGCCGTGATCTCCACGCGCATCGATGGACAAACTGTCACTAATCCAATCGGTTTTCGCGGACGGCACTTCTCATTAACCCTGTTCAGTGCCTTTGCTCCACTAAGCCAGCTAGGAGCACTGGAGACAGTCGCTCAAGGGCTAGATCTGACACTAGCGGCCATCGTGGCAGAGCCCTATGCTCTGGCTCGTTGTCTGAGCACAAATGCAGGAGCTGACAGCGGAGCAATCTTTATCGACATCGGTGGTGGTACTACCGATATTGCTCTAGTACGACAAGGCGGTATTGAAGAAACACGCATGTTTGCTCTAGGAGGGCGAACATTTACCCGTCGTATTGCCACAGCTAAGGGCATCTCCATTAAGGATGCAGAACAGCTTAAGATTAGCTATAGTAATGGCGAAATAAAAAGCAGTGATCGAGAAGAGATTCAAGCCATTCTAGCACCCGAATGTCAGACCTGGATAGATAGTGTTGAGCTATTAATCGAAGAGTTGTCCAAAGGAGAACTACTCCCACCAGCTATTTATATCGTAGGTGGAGGATCTGCACTCCCTGATATTTATCAACGTCTGGAGACATTTCCATGGATAGAATCCCTGCCATTCTCACGTCAACCGATTATTCGCACAGTACAACCGGAAATGGTATCGAGCATTATCGATCGTGAGAACTTACTCGTCGATGCTCAGGACATTACACCAATGACCCTAGCTTACCAAGCAGTAGAACTGCAAAATGAAGATAATGTTCTAGAAAGGTCTTTAGACCGCGTTATAAGCGCTATGCATATTTGATAAGAAATACACAGGCAACTAGAAATAGTATTACACTCAGGCATAGAGACTTACTGTATACACTCATATGCTAAAATAGCGATACAATACACAAGGGAGTAAAGGCCTTTCATGAGTGATGAACAAACCATATATATCAGCCCAGATGATGACTTAACAACTATTCGTGAACGCTTGGAGCAGATTACAGCCAAGCGTCTCACCATGGTCATCCCGCCACAAACACAACTACGTAGCCATGTTGCCTGGAAACTGCTCTATGCACGAGCCAGAGAACTTGGCAAAGAGGTGATCATTGTCAGCTCTGATCCCCAGATCCGTTCCATTGCACATGCGGTAAAATTTAAAGTTGCCCACTCATTAGAGACCCCCCCCACAATGGGCACTCGCCCTACAAGTCGCCTCGGACATACTAGCAACAAGGGTGGAGTAAAAACCAGGGCATCTCTCCCTCCATCTTCACGTCCTTCATCAGCCAAAGCCTCAAGTGAATCACATAGTACATCTAATCAGCGTGGAGCATCTAACACACGACCTCCTCGCACTCGTCCATCTAAAGCCGAACGGCATGGAGACTTCCAACACCACCAGCAAACAGACTTCGAGGAGATTAGAACCTTTTCCGAAGAACCCATTAGCGGGGAGATATCTCATCTGCTTCCTTTTGATGCCTCAGAGAAACAATACGATTTTCGCATCCACCCCACCCCAGCCATTCATCCACTCTCTGACCAGATCGAAGAACCAGATCTGTTACTGGAGGATTATACACAAGCGCAAGATATCCGCTCAGCAGCTCGCGAGGGTCAAAAACGCTTTTCAGAAATAGGCACAACTCCACCTACTGAATCCGAAGAAGCCCTTCCATCACCTAGCACGACTTCGCAACCCGACACAACAGACGACCTACCTTCCAATATAACCAAACAGAATAGGATAGTCTCGTTGGAGGGCATTGATGCAAATGAACACATTATTCAGGATATTGACGCACATGAGCACATTATCCAGGATATTGAAGATATCGAAGACCAGCCAGACAAGATCATCGACGACACCAACAACTCTGTAGGCGACAGAGACGAACATGTGTCACCTCCAAGCGCCAAACCCATTACATATACAGAGTCAGAACAGACAACAGATGACAAGCAACAAGAGAACCTTCCACTGAGATCTGATGACGTTCGTTCCCAACATAAGAGCAGTAGTAATTGGCCATCGACCCCACCAACACCTTCGGCACCAGATACATGGCAACTCGATGAGGACGCCCTGCCTGCCATAGAGGAGCGCCAAGTGCCACCCAGATCATCAGCACCACTACAAGCACGCATTTCTAGCGCCCGTTCTTCTAAGAAATTATCTCCTGATCATCCCACGATAAGTCTAAAATCACGTACAAGCACAGGACGCAGACCACAGGCATCAACCAAATCTACACCTCGCCCCATCCAACAACATCTAGATCCCGCAACAACACGACCAAGAACAAGACAACAAGCTACTCATGGCAAAATCTACCAGAACAAACTCGCAATTGTACTGCCCGGGATCATCCTGTTAATCATTGCCATCTATTTGCTCGTCTACTACGGGCCCACAGCTAACGTTATGATCGGTATTGCCACACAGCATTACTCACAGCAAGTTACTCTAACAGCAAAGGTCAACGGTAATCAGGCACAAGACCTTCCGGCACAACAGCTCAGCAAGGACTTTCTAAAAAGCGGGATCGGTACAGCCACAGGTAGCCAGGAGATAGGAACTACCCCTGCCCAAGGTATCGTCATATTTACTTACGATGGCTCCAACCCTAATGGGATCATTATTCCCAACGGCAGCATCATCACTACTAGCGGAGACAACCCTATTCAGTTTGCAACCACAGCAGAAGTCCTTGTACCACCCAGCAATCAGAGCAAGGTTTCACCTCTGGTTAGCATTCAAGCAGTGAAACCAGGAGAAGATGGCAATGTTGACGCTAACGCAATAACAGTTATTCCTAAAAATACACTTAACAGTATTGCACAGGCACAAAATCCTCCCATAGCTGTTTCAGAATTAAAACTCTCGGTTGTCAACGAAGCTCCTACCTCCGGAGGAGGAACCAAAACTGTACCAGCAGTTACAAGCCAGGACCTCACCAATGTGAAAAATAACCTCTTCCAACAGCTCCAAGGTGAGATCAATGTCTGGCAGCAGCAGTTGTCCAA
>CBJMBI010000198.1:0-7044 GCA_966427955.1 uncultured Ktedonobacterales bacterium | reverse complement strand
CTTGTTGGCGAAGTGTTTCAAGGAGCATGGCTACGAGTATCCAGCTTTCATCCTCACTGAGGTGCCAAGGAGCCTCTTGAAACATTTTGAGTGGATGCCATCGTTTCGGACGCACAAGCCGAAACTGAAGCAGCCCCATGCCTTCAAGGCTGAGGCGACGATTGAGTGTCACCAATTCTTGCATCAACCAAGCTGAAACAATGCGTCGTTGTTCATCACGACTTTGATGGTGGGTGAAGACACCTGCATTATCTGCCTGCCGCAGAAGGCGGCTGACGACGTCCTGCATACGAAGAGATCCTAACCGTCCATCAGAGTCGCCTAGCAATGTGCTCAGGATGAGACGACGATGGAGTACTTGGTTATAAGTTCGCTCAAGATAGGGAGCAAAGAAGGCTGCATCTTGTCGATTGTCTGAAAAGATGAGGAGTTTGCGCCCTTCTCCGGGGAGATCCACTGCATCTGAACTGAGAGCAGATGGTAATTGTTGATAGAGCGCAGTGGCTAGTACACTGACGGGAGCATCCTGACCTGTAAGAAAACGAGAGACAAGGGAACTACTGCTGTGAGCACCACAATGGATGCAATGGCGCAGCATAAGATCATTCTTCATGGACACTTTGCGGAGTGGTACGGTCGAGCCACCGCATGAACATCGTTGCCGCTTCTTCAAAGCAAGAGAACCGCAACGTAAGCAGAGAGTATAGAAGTCATTCAGGTCAGCTTCCTCTTCCAATTCGTCGCCAGCAGCGACTACTTCGTCCTCATCAATATTCCCTGCTTGCCCGTCGAGAAGAAAATAACCTGCACGGTCAGAAGAACTAAGGGCGTTTTCAGAGAGCTGTCGTAAAGTTCCACAGTGCTGGGTTTGGGAATCTTGTTGCGAATTTTCTGGTCCACCACGACCGACAAGATAAGCAGCACCGCACCTGACACAGGTTGCAAGTTCGACGACCCAGCCTTTACAGTCGGGACATTCTTGGTGACGATCGAGGAACATGTGCAACTGACCGTCTGAATGATCTTGGGCATTTAAGCAGACAAACACGCCTTCCAATGCCCTTGCAAATGCGTGATAGCGTGCTGGCAAGAGTGAGATGCTTGTAGACGTTGGACGAGCACGAACAGCAAGATCAACGAGTGTCACAAGAGAACTATTAGCATCCCTCTCATGAGGAAAAATCTGATGGGCTATCTCATCAAGAAAATAGGGATCCTTACCTAAGTGCTCGTGAAGCTGATGTAAACGTGCATCACCACAGAGAACATGGTAGAGGAACACCTCTACAGCAATGGCAGTTCGCCTCTGTGCAGCTTCCTCATTATTCTCCTCCGTACATGACTGTTGAGCCATTCTGTGGGCTCGATCTACTACATGCAATGGAACCCAGTGTGACGCCACTTTGGCCAGAAGTTGAAGCACCTCTGCAACATCGTCTCTCCCAGAGGGATGTAAAGTGAGGACTTCTTGCAGGGAAGTGTAGCATTCTGGCGAGCCCTCTCCCCAGATCTCACCTAAGTCAGCCGTTGGGAGACGAACCGCTTCAACGACATCCTGGCGCTGTGAATCGTCATCGTCCCATTCAAAGCGCTCATTGAAGAGCTTACTTGCAAACTGCGTAGCCGCAAGGAAGTCATCTCTTCCTCGACCAAGCGTGGCACTGGTGGCAATGCAGCACAATCGGCCAGATTCACTGGTGACAATCCGATCCTTTAAGCGGCGTAGGAGCATCGCAAGTTCGATACCACTGGCACCATCGTAGATATGTGCCTCGTCTAAAACGATAAAACGCCAATGCTTGCCTGTATTTCCGTCAAAAAACTCACAGTCCTCGGGGCGAAGCAACAAGTATTCTAGCATTGCATAGTTGGTGAGCAAAATGTGTGGAGGTTTGAGACGCATCTGTTGGCGACTTATCAACTCGTTTGGGAGAAGTGGCTCGTGAGGGAACTGCTCGTAGAAGCGGCTCTCAGCTCGCCTCCTGTCTTCTTCAGTCTCGCCAGTATAGTGTCCGAAAGTAATGGTTGGATAGTCGACCAATATACGACGAAGTCGCTTGAGTTGGTCATTTGCCAAGGCGTTCATTGGATAGAGCAGCAATGCTCGCACGCCATGATGACATAACGTGCCAGATGCTTCTTCTTGGAGAAGGTGATGGAGAATAGGGATCAGAAATGTTTCTGTTTTCCCGGAGCCAGTACCAGTTGCGATGATAAGGTTACGATGGTGCTGGACAATGCGAGTAATTGCCTGATCTTGATGGTGATAGAGCGGTCGTTGCCAAGGCATCGCATCTGAGCAAAGCTGCTGAAAGTTTGAATGCAATATTCCTTCTTCTACTAGTTGAGCAATGCTCCGACTAATGGCAAAAGGTGGAGCTGCCTCCAGAAGTGGCCCTTTGACCAGGCGTCCTTCACTCTCAAGTGCGTGCGAGAAGGCACTTCGAAGTTCTTGATTTTGGAAGGGATAACTCGTCTTGAGATAACGCAAATAGGTATCACGAATATGATGCATGGTATTTATAGGATTAAGTGTACTCATACTTTCATTGCTCCATTTCAATCCAGCAGAAAATGCTCTTAGTCCAAGAAATCGTTGAGATACTTGGCCAGATGTGGTTGCCTGAGCTTCTTTAATGCTCTTTCCTCAATCTGGCGAATCCGCTCCCGAGAAAGCTCGAACTCCTGGCCAATCTCTTCTAGTGTGCGTTCAATATCATCTCCAATACCAAAGCGTAACTCCAGTACACGTCGATCACGCTCCCGTATTGCACTTTGCCGTAAGAATGCTTCGACCATCTGAGGAAATGTTTGTTTGCTGAAAATTTCTGAGGGGTCAGACTCTTCCTGAACGATGAAGTCACTTAGAGTGCCACTATTCTCATCTACCACCAATCTATCTAAAGATAGAGGATAAGAAGAGGGTATTCGCAGTTCCTGTACTTTATCAACTGTTATATTCAGTATATCTGCAAGTTCATCATCTGTTGGATCACATCCAAATTTTTGAATGAAATTCATCTCTGTCCTCTTCAAGCGATTGACCTCTTCTGCAAAGTATGTCGGTAGACGAATAAGACGGGATTGCTCAGTCACCGCACGGCTAATCGCTTGACGAATCCACCAAGTGGCATACGTTGAGAAACGGTGCCCACGCGTGGCATCAAACTTCTCAACAGCACGAAGCAATCCAATATTTCCTTCCTGAATGAGATCGAGGAAGTCCAAACCACGACCGATATATTTCTTAGCTATGCTTACGACCAGCCGCAGGTTGGAAACAATGAGCCTCTGTCGAGCTTTTTTAGCTTCAGTGATGCGATCTTGCGTAATGGCATGATGTACTCCATAAGCTCTATCATGGCAAGCAACCAAGCTCTCTTGCTCGATCTTCGCTTGCTTACCAGCGGCGATCTGGAGCGCAAACCTTTGCTCTTGTTCAGCAGTTAAAAGAGGATATTGAGTGATTTCTTGCAGATAGAGCCGGAGGCTATCAAGAGCATGATCGCTGAAGAGCTGACTAGGCAATTCTGTCAGAAACGCGCTAGGCTCTGTTTCTTTTTGCTGCTCACTCGTCTCTTTGACAGAAATGCCTGCATCTCTGAGGATTGAGAATACTTCCGCTCTTTTCTGCTCATTCTCTGTAATGCTAGGTACAATGTACGCCAACTCGTCAAGCATGAGAGCGGCGTCTTGGTGAGCTTGGCTAAGCAAGCGCCCAAGATCGGGAGAGAGCTTCCAGAGCAACTCCTCAAATCGCCTGCGCTCTTTGTAACCGGAAGGGAGACTGTATCTCCCCGCTAGGGCAAGCAGATCAATTGGATATTGTAATAACAGGCTCTGACAAAGCGAGAACACTTCATGCTCATTCTCAATTTTGAGATGTCTCATTCGCTCATCCGCTACAAGAAGTGTTTCAAAAACTGGCTGGATATATTGGGCATCAAATTGTGCAGTTATACTGTGCAGGGCGTGTGAGCAACTCTGTTTATCTTGAGCAGAGAGAACGCGCTCTAAACAGCCTAGTACGTCATAAGGGAGACACTGCAGAGAGAAATAAATCTCTTCAGTGGTCCCAAGAACAACGTCCACGCTATTGGGAGCCTGCTTTGCTGGACGGTGGCTTTCTTGTGATGACCAGGGATCAACAAGGGTCATTTCTACCCGATAAAGCCCTGGTGAAAGGCGCAAACGAGGCACTTCGGTATCAAACGTATTGACTGCTTCGTCAGGGATAGCTATATCAAAAGGTGGCTCCCAAGGGCGCCATAATGACCAGAGCCGCAGGTAACGGTTACGCAACTGATGACTGCTCTGCCATTTCAGAGACAAGAGCCAAATATCATCAACAAGACAGTTATCCAGGGATATCGATGTGAGTTCGAGAGACTGTGTCAGCTTCAATACTGGAAGTCGAGCAGATCGCGAACACCCTGGTAAATCTTCCAGCTCTAGTTCAACCAGAATAGATCCAGCACGACTGGCACGAATGCTATCAGACGCTTCAGATAGACGAAAGGTTAACCACTTTTTAGCATTGCCCTGAAATGCCAAGACTTGTGGTGAGTATTTTGGACTGTAGTGGACAAGCAGTTTACCGGAGAGCACACCCTCGTTCCACGGTTGAGGCGTCAGAGAGACAAGCAGTCTGGGATGATCAGCCTGATCAAGCCAAGCTCGTGGATACGTCACTACCTTTATCTGCCAGTTGTCATTGTCAAGAATAGCATGCTGACCTTCAACAAGAGTCCACTGCAAGATAGGCAGTAGGACAGCAAATGGTATTTTGAGATGCGCTTCCCTATCTTTTGGGCGAAGGCTGAATTCGGCTCTGGTAAGGTCTGCCGATACATCAACGACGTATATCCCCTGTCCCTTAGGATGGATCTGAATGTTTGGGGTTGCTGCCTCCAGGATAAAGTCTTCGCTTGTAGCGACCGTAAAATGAGCTGTTGGAATGTTACCTGCTTCATCCGGTAACCTCACAGAAGCATGTTCATGCAGATCAATGTGTAACTTTGGTACAACTGCAAATGAGAAGGTTTTATCACGTCCAAGAGGGCCACGAAGGGAGATCTCGAACATCCCATATGTTCGTCTACCAGGGATGATTGATGAATTCAGAGGGACTCTAAGCACACCCTCCTCAACCATATGAGCAATTTCACTCACAGGCACAGAGTACAGGTATTGATACTCACTATCTTGAATCGTGATACGCCAGCGTTTGGCCTCGACTGCTGGCTCACGATGGGGTGATACTGGGATGATGATATCTGGGTAATCGCCTACAAACAGGATAGGATCCTTTACCGATCGAGAAAGTTGAGAGACTGTATGGCCCTCAAGACGGGGTTGAAGACTTGCTGCGTCGAATTCTACTGGGATCGTTCTTTGGTTGATTCTGACCACGCTTGCGTGGCTGAGGTCCCAAGCTTCTGCTATGTATTGTGACCAAGCACCCGAAAGAGAGGGAAATTCCTCATATTTTGTACCGCCCTCAACTTGGAACTCCTGTTTGAGAGAACGGAGCAGCCAGAGACGTTTTGCAGGGAGGGTATCCCGTAGCGGTAGGAGTATCCCACTCTCTGGTTCGAAAGCTAACAAAGGAATATCAGACACGCTGCACTGGAAATGCCATGTCCGTTGCAATTCAGGACCAATGTCGAGTGTCACACTATACTTGGTGGCATATGGCAATTCGATTTGATATGGCTCGGTCTCCCACCTATCATTTCTGAGTCGAGCACGAAGCAGATAACTGTGTACTACTTGATCTGCTCGAACGCTCCACTTGCCTTTCACGGTACTGAGTTTGTGAGGGAGAACCTCTGTTGGCAGATCTAATATGAGGCCACTTCCCCAGGGATCAAGCACAATCGTAGGTCGCATAAGATGCAAACTTGCTTGACGAGTTGACCCAGCTCGATTTTTCTCGGCAGCCCACTCTCGAAAAGCCTCAATGACGCGAGGTGGTAATCCTATTTCCTCAGCAGAAGGAAGGTCAGAATGCTCGCTGTAATAGTGTCCGAGTTCAATGCATCTTGTCACAAAATTCTTCGCGAGATTACCGCCATATCCAAGAAATCGACGGATTGGCATGCTCACAGTAGCAGATTGCGAAGGGCTATCCAGCCACTCGAAAATGAGATCCTGTGTGCTAGGACTGGTGGATGAGGAATAAGAGATGACAGGATCAAGAAAAGTCTGGAAAAAGTCTTTCAGAGAATAGTTTGGGATACCTCCATGAAGCAGGATAATCGTTACGTAGCGGTATCCACCTACGCCGGGGAAAGAAGGAAGATTTCTTTCTCGCAGGAATTGCTCAAAAAAAAGACCCAAACGTCTTTGATCGCTTAATCCTATTTCCTCGATGATACTCGACCAATAGTTACCATCCTGATATCCATAGACTCCCTTTGCAACGAGATAGGCAGCCAAGCAAACCGGATAGCTGCTTTCTAAAAGACGAATGGCTTCTGCTTGTCCCCAGTGAGAAACAAGTTGAGCAATCAACTTGCCAAGACTTCTGACTTGCTCATCTAGAAGGTCTAGTTCACCAAGCAGTTCAAGGTAGGTAACCTTCTCGCTTAATATCTTTTCCCATTCTACAAGGGTCAATAGTGGCTGTATTTGCGTCCTACTAAAAGAGGTACTCACTTTAGCAAATGACAGATTTTTCTGTGCAGCAATGCTTCTTTTAGGGGAGATTTGTCTCTGCATACTACTGCCCTTTTCTCTATCTAATTGTGGCCTCGCTCAGTGGAGATAAGATAAGCTGCTGTTTCGGTATCGCCGTGATTATACCCAATGGCCACTTTGACACACTTTTTATGATGTACAAGATTCACAGTTGCAAGTCCTTTTGATTGTGATCATCTACTTGGTATGGTACCGTGCGATACAGTCTATAACTTCTGAAGAAAAGTATAGCAGAAAAAGTGGCAAAAGTATAGGACAGTATCAGATGGTCCCATACTAATAGGTCAGAATCGAGGACAATCGTCACCGTGTGCCTGGCATCTGATTGCCTACGAGAGCATT
>CBJMBI010000197.1:0-7048 GCA_966427955.1 uncultured Ktedonobacterales bacterium | reverse complement strand
GTACTCTTGAAGTACTGGCCAATGCCTTGTGCCGACGAGCCCCCAGCGGTTCCATGAAGCACCAAGTACTTGATGCTGTACCCTTGCCTGGACATCGAGTTGGCAGAGTAGTCGACTTCAGTTGCAATATCTAACCATCCATTGGCATCGAATTGCATATAAAACCTCCTCTATTGGAAATAGGTTGCTATTCCCTGAGCACTACTACCTCCCTGCTATAGAATGGATTATAATGAAACTTTTCTTACCTGTATTCACAAAGTAGTTGTTGTTAGGAATCCATATATCTCCCACATAATCTACTATCTGCCGTTCCTCCTATTTCTAAAGACCGTTGCTATATCTATTTTTCTAATCAACCTTGTTTATTAAATATAATACAACATATATAATAGATTGTCAAGATATGTCAAAAGCTAATTAATTACAAACTTATATGTAGGATCATATCTTGAGTACAAATTTTATTTAAATTGGATAATTATCAAAAATATAATTTATTTTTACTTTAGTCTTATTTACATATCTTACATAACAACATTTCGCTTAGATGACAAAGATTGCTCTTTGTACTCCAAGATTGTCCCCCTTTCTCCCTAGGTGAAAAGCCCATCTATCTAGTATCCTTAAACAAGTGGTTGGAAAGGGCAAAGATCGGGATTGCTAAAACCGGTAATACGATATTCTCTACCATAGAAAGGTAACATAAATGGCTAGCAACCTTACATCCGAACGTCTGCAACCTTCAATCCTATGGTTTGGCGTGATTGCAGCAATGCTGAGTTCACTCTTTGCCTATCTCATGTGGATGACAGGAATCTATGCATCAATAGAATTGGCTATTTTAGAGGTTCCAGCGACAATTCTAACCAGTGTTCTCTGCTGGTGGCTCAGCATTGTACAACCTCAACGTGTGAGCATTTTGCGAGGGAGCATGGCAAGTCTAGTGAGTGGCATCTGCGGACATCTCCTATTCATGATCTGGTTACTCATGTGGCCAAGCTTGCTAGTCATCTATCAAAATCCAATGCTCTCTCTTCCTATGCTAGTGGCCATCTCCATTGCATCGGCGGCGCTTATCACAACCCTGGGATCTCTCTTCTTTCTGGTCCGCTGCATCAGCCGATTAATTGCTAGGCATCAGACTTCAAAGCTGCGACGCCAGCATATTACTATTCTTTCCTTACTGGTTGCGACGCTCTTAATAGCAGTTACAGCATTCATCACCCCACTAGGAGTTCTCTTCGTTCTCATGTGGGCAAGCCCTGGTGGATTGCTTGCATGGTACCTACACCGCACAGCTCTCTTGAAGACGAGTATCGATCCACAGACCCAGGGTCCGTTACAGCAAGCTTCACAACATTTCCGCTGACACGCCTTTTATTCTCTACTCTAGACCTAAAGCCGTGCAAATGCATCATAACTTCTCTCTTAAGGCATTTTCACTCTGAACAGGTAAATGGTACTTGCGCTGCCAAGTTGTCTCAAAGATGTCTACACAATGGCATGGACAAAGATTTTTGCTGAGAGTAGATTCAAAGAGGAGCTTGCACCAAACTAATTGGAGAAGGTTAGCCATGGAAAAGACTCCTTGGAGTTTTGGACCATAGGATTGATGGCCCGTCTTTTCAAAGCGGAGTGGATTGAGAAATTGTTGAAGTACAATACAGAAAGGAAAATAGCCAGTGTATTTCAAACAAAGATATTCGAATGAAGCATCTAAAATAAAAGGAGGTGAAAGCAATAAGAGTCAAATTCCGTCTGATAGGCGTGGATCATTCGATCCAAGAAGAGCGGCTCTTAAGGAATATGAAGCAAAATTCTCTCAAGACAAAGCTCAGCAAAATGATGTAAGGAGTTCATCTGACGCGAGCAAGTATATCGAAATACTAGAGAATTTTACATACATTGGTGGGAACACAGAATTAGAAAAAGCTCAAATTATCTTTCTCGGAGGAATGCATGAGCTTCAACATCACAAAGCTCTTATTTTTGACTTTGTTAATGCCCATATAAATGACAGTGGTATCATTTTGGTTGAAGGAGTACAGGCAGGTAAAGAACTAGACAGATTTGAATATGTTCATAATAACATAATTAAAGTATTAAACAAAAAACATAGAGTATATGGATGGGATGATATAAAATCACAAACTAAGCAATTTGAAATAGGGTCAAAAATTTTTGAATTGAGGGACATACTTTCTAAAACACAAGCTAAAGATGTGCCTATAGAAGTAGAAATTCTGTACAATTATTACGATAAACTAACTTTCCAAAGACATAAAAGAATGTTACAAATTATTGATGTAATAACAAATCTTTTTCCTGATGAGAGAATTTTTGTTATTGTAGAAAGATATCATTTTAAAAGCGATATAATACAAGAAGACATGAAATACAAACCTTACGCTATATTAAGTGCAAATTTAGAAATACCAGTGAATTTTCAAGACCTTTATGTGAACACCGAATTAACAAAGGCTCAATTTAAGGATCTAGCTGCCAAGTTAAGAGAAGCAACTAACTTCATCTCTCGCCATAACAAAGAGTTTCAGAAAATTGGTTATCAATTTGAAAAATTCGCTAAAATACAGAAAAAGGTTGCTTTATTCCAAAATAAATATGAAAAATTATATAATGAATACCACAATATTCAATACAAAATTGATGGAGATGAAAAAGCTTTGTTTAAAAAATATTGTAATTCAATATTAAAAATGCATGAAGATTTAAAATATTTTTTGGCTTCAAAACATGATTTCGAAATAAGGGAGGATTTAGACAGAAAAGGACGCATAGAAAAGCTCTTGAAAATTTTACCTAAGGAACGCCCGACATTAAGCGATCTTCCCCGAGGACAGTGGTGGAAATTGTATATTGATGTATCAATGCATGAGGAAGCGCAAAAGCTCAATGATCCTGGAAGTTTTTTTGATCAAGATCAATCGCCAGGATATCAACAAAGTATGATCAACCTCTTCGAGAAGGTGCTTGTACCAGCAAAAAACGGAAACCAGAAATGCATAAATTATAACGATTATAATAAACTACATGAAATTGCAACTAGATATATAGATAATAATATAGAAAATGTTATGAACAAACCATCTGGAATTGGAGAAAATGGCAATAGATTTGGACACTATGGTCTTGAACCTATTGAAGGGTTAGAGATACAAGAAAGGCTAAAAGCTCTTAAAGAAATGGGAGCAGAATATATAAATGGTCTCCCACTCTTCCAGAACTGGCAGTCATTAGAGGAAGACTTTCTCGAACAAATTACACAGAAGATTGCACAGTCCCCTCCTCAGGCAATTACGATAGGATGGGTTAGACATGATTATACGCAAACTCAACTATACAATCCGTCCTATGGAGCAAAGCCCGGATTGACCATCATGCTACCTGCCTATCGAGAGGAAGAGGGCCCACGACATGTTAATACCATATTAGAGTCGTACTATCAAGGTCGAGAGAGACCAAACCAGAGCGAATACCAGAGACTGAGAGAAATTGCAAAAACTGTGCGAACACTTCACGTCATGCATCCAAAAGCTGATGGGAATGGACGAACCCATATCTTTGGATTAATGAACAAATGGTTGATCGAGGAAGGATTTACTCCAGCTATTCTCCCCAACGGTCCTGAAGTCTTTGGAGGATTAAAGACGCTTGATGGGCTAGTAGAAGATATGCTCGATGGAATGCATTTGTTTGTGGAAGCGGTTGAGCAGAACAGGAAAATGAATTGGGAAAGCGTCGGAAAAAATTGTTAAAGAGGTTATATGAGAGTGTGGGATAGAGACCACTAAGCATGGTCCCCATCTATAGATCCCTACCTCATCCTAATGATATAATGCCCCGAGAAAACAGAACTAGAACGTTTACCGTAGAGTAATTTCAGCCTGTTCTCAATAATAGGGCATCACCTGGATGATGGCAGAGTCTTAGTAAAGAAAGGGGACAAGCCGCACTCCAGATACATCATTCTGTGGCTACTAGTGCGGGCATATTTTTTTATGAATAGAGGCAAGGAGCCGCCAATACTCGGCTCGCTTAGATTTCTTACTGGCCCATTGGCCGGCAATACTTATTCCATTACCAAGGCCATTACTACCCTTGGGCGAGATCCATCAAATGATATCATTATTTCTGACCCTTCTGTCTCACGGCATCATGCTCAAATTACTTTTGAAAATGGATCTTGGAGTATCAAGAAACTTTCTACACAAAATACGTTAACTGTCAATCAACGTGATCTTGCACAGTCACCCATACATGACCGAGATACTATTGGTTTGGGACCAGGGACAACTTTTCTGCTTCTCATAGATACCAATGCATTCCCACAGCAAAATATGTCTCAGGTAAATCTGGCTCCTTCCACTCCTGGAAATTATTCTCCAATCTCTCAGGCAGCAGTTTCACCCAAAGCTCCACCTGTTGTACAACAGGGTCCATATCCTGTTCAAAATGCTAAAGCAGCTAACTCACTCCAAAGTCCATATCCTGTTCAAAATCAGCAAGTGGCTAATCCGATCCATTCCTCACCAGGAATGCATACTGAACCAGCTATTGCACCTTTATCACCACCGCAACAACCATTGGTCATTGCAACACCGAATCCATATGGGCCACCCGCTAATATAGCAATAGAGAGGTCTCCACAACCAGACTTTCAACAACAAGTCCAGACACAACGCGCCCCCGATCTGGATCTGGGGCAAGGCACCATACCTAGCCAGATTAATAATCCTTCGCTCGAAGTGAGCACTAACACCGATCACCACAAACAGGTCTATGCTCTAACTGCAGACCGTCAGGTTTTCGACATTGGCCGCGACCCTTCTAATACCATTGTGATCAATCGGCCAACAGTTTCTAGTTTCCATGCTCAGATTGTCCGCGAAGGCAGTCAGCTTGTCCTAGTTCATCCTCACCCTTCACGAGGTCACACCCTCAATGGCCTCACCTACCAGGGAAAAACTATCGCCGGCAATGAACCGTTCCGTCATGTGCTCTCACGCGGCGACGTTTTTCGTATTAGTGACGAGAACGGAACTTTTGTCACGCTAACCTATAATGATGGCAGCGGTATGGCCCAAGAGGTCTTACCCGAAATCCGCCCGATCCCACTAGGAGCACCCCTTATTACCATTGGCCGTGCCCCAGACAACACGGTAGTGCTCAACCATCCCCAAGTTTCTGGACATCATGCCCGCTTGGAACAAGTCGCTGGGGGCTATCGCATCATCGACACTGGCAGCACCAACCATATCTATGTTAATGCCCAACGCACCCACACACGAGACCTGAAACCCGGCGACGAGATTCGCATCGGCCCATTCAAGCTGACCTACACAGGCACACAACTAACTCAGCATGATGAGAGTAGTAGTATCCGTATTGATGCCTTGCATCTTAAGAGAACAGGCAACAACAATACCGTTTTGATTAATGACATCTCAATTGCCATTCCACCTCGCAAATTTGTTGCCCTAGTTGGAGGTTCTGGCGCTGGAAAATCAACTCTGATGAATGCACTAAATGGCATGCGACCAGCCCAGTCAGGAGTAGTTCTCTACAACGGCCAAGACTACTATAGCCATCTTGCCGCCTTCAGCACCCAACTGGGCTATGTACCACAGGACGATATTATCCACCGTGATCTCTCAGTCGAGCGAGCACTCTACTATGCCGCCAAACTGCGTCTACCCAATGACTTCACAGACCAGCAGATCAAAGAGCGCGTTAACGAAGTTCTGGAAGACGTGGAGATGAAACATCGTCGCCAGTTGCTTATTAGCAAGCTCTCCGGTGGTCAGCGCAAGCGCGTCTCCATCGCACTTGAATTGCTCGCCAAACCCAGTGTCTTCTTCCTAGATGAGCCCACCTCGGGCCTTGACCCTGGCCTCGACCGCAAGATGATGCTACTCTTACGCAAACTGGCCGACAAGGGGCATACCATCGTTCTTGTAACGCATGCAACCAACAATATCAATGCATGCGACTATGTCTGCTTCCTCTGCCAGGGCGGGCGCTTGGCCTACTATGGACCACCCAATGAAGCCAAAGCTTACTTTGGCAAAACCGACTTTGCCGAAATCTATAGCGCCCTGGAACCAACAGAAGAAAACCCCAATGTGCCAGCGGAGGCCGAAGCACGGTTCAAGCAATCACCCGACTATAGGCGTTACGTAGTTGAGCCCCTCCAGCAGGGTCCAGCCGGACGCATTAACCTGGATGCTCAGACAGTAGCAATCAAACCACCCAAACGAGGCAACCCATGGAAACAATTTAGCTTACTTTCCATGCGCTACCTTGAATTAATATTCAATGATCGAGTCAACCTAGCAATTCTACTCTTACAAGCCCCCATCATTGGCCTGATTCTCTACTTCCTAATTGCCAAAGCCACCTTTGCTCCTAGCAGTATTGCGACCTGTTTTAATCAGCAGGCACAAATTACTCCCTGCCAACAAATAGTTGATGCAATTACAGCATCAGGCGCTTCTAACGGCGACCAACTTCTCAATCAAGCAATTGGCACAGGATCTGGCGGCGACGCACAGAAGATCCTTTTCATCATGGCCTTCGCAGCTGTCATGTTTGGATGCATCAATGGAGCCAGAGAAATCGTCAAAGAGGTAGCTATTTACCAGCGCGAACGGACAGTCAACCTGGGCATAGCTCCCTACCTCTTCTCGAAAATTTTCATCCTGGGAATCTTCAGTCTGATGCAGAGCTTTATCTTAGTCTTCCTAGTCAACCTAAAGGAACCACTCAGCCAAGTACATAGTATCCTCTTCCCACCATTTGTCGAGATTTACATCTCAATGGCACTGACAGCACTAGCAGGACTAATGACGGGCTTACTGATCTCGGCGGTCGTACCCAACAACGACCGAGCTATGAGCCTTGTACCACTGCCATTACTTCCCCAAGTCATCTTTGCAGGGGTCATCTTCTCACTCGACAAACCACCATTCTTGCAGATACTTGGTGCATTTTTTGCCGCCCGTTGGTCAATGGCCGCAATGGGCTC